>JBBQMG010000084.1:0-17907 GCA_038328705.1 Acidimicrobiales bacterium
GTGGGCGTGCAGGGAATCGAACCCAGGACCTCCACGATGTCAACGTGGCGCTCTAACCAACTGAGCTACACGCCCGTGTAGCGATCGTTGAATCTAGCAGTCAGTGCAGCCGCATCGACACTTCGTTGGCGAGAAGACGGCCCGCCCGCGTCAGTCGCGCGCGTTCACCGTCGGTTTCGACCAGACCCTCCAGCCCGTCCACGTCGAGCGCGGCGACGGGCACTCCGTCGCGCATGCGGATCGCCAACTGCAGGCCCTCCACGTGGCGCGTCGCGTCGTCCAGCGTCTCGCCCGCGGCCTCCGTGGGCTCACCGGCTTCGACGGCGGCGATGTAGCGCTCGGGTGTGCGCACGTTCCACCAGCGGCGGCCATCACGGTGGCTATGGGCGGCACTGCCGAACCCGACATAGTTGCCCTGCCGCCAGTACAAGATGTTGTGGCGGCACTCGTGCCCGGGCGTGGCCCAGTTGCTGACCTCGTAGTTGGCCAGGCCGGCGGCGGTGAGCATCTCGTCGGCCAGTTCGTACTTGTCGGCCAGGTCGTCGTCGTCGGGGTGCCGCTCGGGCTCGAGCGCCAATGGCGTCCCAGCCTCCACCGTCAGTGCGTACGCAGAGATGTGCAGCGGGTCGAGCGCGATTGCACCCTCCAACGTCGCACGCCACTGGTCGAGTGTCTCGCCGGCACCGCCGTAGATCAGGTCGAGGTTGAACGTGGGGATGCCCGCCTCGCGTAGCGCGGCCACCGCCAACCGGACGTTGTCGGGGTTGTGCGTGCGCCCAAGCGAGGCCAGCACGGACGGCACCATCGATTGCACGCCGATGCTGACGCGGTTGACGCCGGCGGCGCGGAAGGTGCGATACATCTCGAGGGTCACGTCGTCGGGGTTGCACTCGACGGTGATCTCTGCGCCGGGTGCCGTAGGGATCGCCCGCAACACGTCACCCAACGCAGCCGGGTCGACGAGGGTAGGCGTACCGCCCCCGACGAAGACACTGGTCACAGGTGCCATCTCAGCACGCACGATGTCAGCGGTGAGGGCGGCAAGGTACTGATCCTGAAGGTGCCCGCGATCCGTCCAGGTTGCAAATGCGCAATAGTCACAGCGCTTCGCACAGAACGGGATGTGGAGGTAGACGCCGAATTGCTGAACGGCAGATGGCTGAACGGCAGATGGCTGACTCACGACGAGCCGCAGCGTACAGCCGGTGATTACGGGCGGAACAGAAGGTCGAGCGCGTCGAGGCGCTGGCCGACCTGATCGACCGGCACGTCGAGCATGGCTGCGATGGCACGAGTGTCGTCACCGCGAACGGTGATGACCTTACCGTTGAAGTCCTGGCGCTGTACCTGGATCATCTTCAAGAAGCGGACCAGCATTTCGAACGGCTGGCCGCTGAGCTGGGTCAGCTTGAGCAGGTCGACGGCCAACTTCTTGTTGTTCGGCAAATCTGCTTCGTTGGAGGGGGTGACATCCTCGCGAGGCAGCAATTGGTCGACGGGCACGTTGTAGAACTTTGCCAGCCGCTCGAGACGCGGCACGGAAATGGCCCGCTCGCCGCGCTCGTAGGCGCCCAGAACCGACGCTTTGAACTCCTCGTTCGACGATGCTTCGACTTCTTGCAACGAGAGCCGCTTCTGGCGCCGGATGACGCGCAGGCGCTCACCGACCTTGCGGCTGTACGGGGAGGCAACGACATCGTCATCATCGAACTCACGCATGCTCACTCGTTCCCTTGTCTGTGCTTGGTCCGCCCAGGGCACCCTCGGTGGCGATGCTGCCCGCCGAGGTAGCAATCATTACACACGCGGTCCGAAAAAACAACGGAAAGTGACAAGGAATCACTGAGCGACGGAATTGACAATTCTACGTCAAGAATAATACTGCTGCCACCAGGGCCGCTGTCTCGACGCGAAGCACGTTCGGGCCAAGCGACACCATCGCCGGCGCCGCGGCGAGTTCGTCGGCCGAAAAGCCGCCCTCCGGTCCAATGACCACCGCTCGGGGCAGCCACCCAAGAGCGTCCACCGGCACGCCGGCCGGCTCGGCAACCACCACCTCGTCGCGGGCCAGGACATCTGCAACTGGCACCGGTCCGCTCACTGTGGACAGCCACACACGGCGGCTCTGCATCGCTGCCTCCTTCACGACCCTTCGGGCACGAGACAGCTGTCGCTCTGCGCGGTCGCCCTCCCAGCGCACGACGCTGCGCTCGCAATGCAGCAGGACGATCTCAGCGACGCCAATCTCGGTCAGCTTTTGCACCATCCACTCGGCCCGGTCGCCCTTGGGAATTGCACTTGCGATCGTCAGCTGTGGTGTGCCCTGCTCGCACGTCGGTTCGCTGATGGGTCGCAAGGCCTGCCCGACGACCTGCGTTACCTGCCAGCTGCCGTGCCCGTCGCTCACGGTCACATGCTCGCCGTCCCTGATGCGCAGGACTCGGAACAGGTGGTGGGCGTCGTCGGGGTGCAACGTGAGGTCGGCCAGCGAGTCCACGAAAACATGCGCCGCGCTGGAACGCAGCGCGGGGTTCACTGGAACGCCGACTTGATGCGGGCGAAGATCCCGTGCTCGGAGTGCAATTCCTCGCCACGCAGTTCGGCGAACTTCTTGAGCAGCTCGACTTCGGGCTCGGTGAGTTTAGTGGGCACTTGCACCTGCACCCGTACTCGCAGGTCGCCACGGCCGCGGCCCTGCAGCCGGGGAACGCCACGCTGGCGGAGCACGAACTCGCGACCGGGCTGCGTACCCGCTGGCACCAGGATCTCCTCATCGCCATCGAGCGTGGGGAGCAGATACCTGGCGCCCAACGACGCCTGAGCAATCGACACCGGAAGGTCGGTGATGAGATCGTCGTTCTCTCGGCGATAACGCTCGTGAGCTGCGACGCGAATGTGTACGTAGAGATCGCCTGCGGCTCCGCCGCGCGGGCCCACCGCTCCACGACCGGTGAGGCGAAGTGTGGACCCGGTGTCGACGCCAGCCGGGACGTCCACCTGATATGTCTTCTCGCTCACGATTCGACCGTCGCTGGCGCACTTCGGACAGGGGGTGACGATGACCTGGCCAAGCCCGCTGCACTTCGGGCACGCGGACGAGGTGACCATCTGCCCCAACATGCTCTGACGAACACGTTGCACCTGGCCGCGACCGTTGCATTCGCTGCAGGTCACGGGTTTGGTGCCCTCACCGGCGCCGGTTCCACTGCAGTCTTCGCAGCGCAGCGCTGTACGCAGCGTGACCGGCACGGTGGCTCCGAACACGGCCTGTTCGAACGCAACGTCGGCAATGACCTCGAGGTCCTGGCCACGAGGCGGGCCTGCCGGGCCGCGACTGCCGCCACCGCCGAACGGGCTGCCGTTGCCACCAAAGAACGCGTCGAACAGATCGCCCAAGCCACCGCCGGCGCCACCGCCGAACATGTCACCGACGGTCGGGCCGCTGGTGCCGCCGACGCCCTGCTCGCCGAACCGGTCGTAGCGGGCACGTGCGTCGCCGTCGCTGAGCACCTCGTAGGCGCGAGCAACCTTCTTGAACTGCTCCTCCGCCGCCGCATCGCCCGGGTTTGCATCGGGATGCAGCTCACGAGCGCGCTTGCGGTATGCCTTCTTCAGTTCGTCGCTGCTGGCTGTGCGGGGCACACCAAGCAGTGCGTAGTAGTCATCAGCCATTCGTACTCCCACCGTCGCTGAGGTGCCGGCCCAATCGATTGCTCACCGCTTCGACGGTAGCGAGGGCCTGCGGATAATCCATTCGAGTCGGGCCAAGCACACCGATGGTGCCCACCTGCTCGCCATCGACGACCACCGGCCTGACGACGACGGAGCACGCCACCAGTGGCTCGACGCCATGCTCGGCGCCGATGGCAACTGAAAGGCCGCGATTCAACACGTCGCGCACCAAGGTGACCATCACGTACTGCTGCTCCAGGGTTCGCAACACCGAGCGGACCGTGTCGACCGCGTCGAAGGCATGCGCCATCGAGGCGGCTCCCTGCACGAATACCTGCTCGTCGGCAACTGAACCGTCCAACGCTGCCGCAGCGGCGGCGCACACCGAGTCGAGTTCGCAGTCGCCAGTCGGCGGAATGTGTACTCCACTGTCCAGCGAACGCCCCACCATGTGCGCATGCAAGTGTGCGGTGGCGGCAGACAGACGCACTTCCGACACTTCGTTCGGCAGCTCGACCGCCTGGTTCTCGACCACGCCATTGGATAGCACTGCGACCACCGTCGCGTGGCGGCCGACGAGCCCGACCACCTGTACCGACCGCACGACCGCGATCTCGGCACGTGGCCCGACAACGACCGCAGCATGGTGCGAGACCTGCGCCAGAAGATTGGTGGTCTGATGCAACAGCTCTTCGAGGCGCCCGTGCGCGGTATCGAAGAAGGCGCCAACACGCTGCGAGGACTGGGTGTCGAGACGACCGGGTTGAGCCATGTGGTCGACGAAGAAGCGGTAGCCCTTGTCGGTGGGAATGCGCCCGGCAGAGGTGTGCGGCTGAGCAAGGTAGCCCTCCTGCTCGAGCACGGCCATTTCGTTGCGAACAGTTGCTGAACTGACCCGGACACCTGGGGCGCTGGCGATGTGAGTGGACCCGACCGGTTGCGCGGTGGCGATGTACTCCTGAACCACTGCTCTCAATATTGCTGTCTTGCGTTCGTCGAGCATGGCTCCTCCGCCTTTCAACGACTCGGCGCACCGGATGCGTTGGCAGTCCAGGCTACCGACTGCTAGCCGTCACCTGGCGGTACCGACGCAGGGCTTCGTCACGTTCGACGGCGTGGTCCACAATCGGCGCCGGGTAGCCCTCAGGCCGCAGCAGACCAAGGCCGTGCACGCCACTGCCGTCGATGCCCGCCAGTTCGGGCACCCATTGACGGACATAATCACCATCTGGATCGAAGCGCAGCGCCTGCGTCGTCGGGTTGAAGATCCGAAAGTACGGAGACGCGTCGGTACCGGTACCCGCCGTCCACTGCCAGCCGTGGCTGTTGGACGCTAGGTCGCCGTCGATGAGGTAGCGCATGAAATGACGGGCGCCCCACTGCCATGGCACGTGTAGATCCTTGACCAGGAAGCTGGCCACAAGCATGCGGACTCGGTTGTGCATCCAGCCTGAGGCGAGCAGCTGACGCATTCCGGCATCGATGATCGGGTAGCCGGTCTGGCCCGCCGCCCATCGTTCGAAGTGCGCTTGCGCTGCCGCGCCCGTGTCGGATGTCATGGTATTCATCCGCTGGTCGAGGTTCTCACGCGCAGTCGTTGGCTGTCTCAAAAGGACGTCGGCGTAGAACTCGCGCCACGCCAATTCATTGGCGAACGTGTCGGCGCCAGCACTCGGCTCGAGGTCGGCCAGCAGTTGTCGTGGATGCACCAGGCCCCAGCGCAGCGCAGCGGAGAGCCTGCTCGTGCCCTCCACGCCCGGCAGATTGCGCAGATCGCGATAGTTCGGCACCGCTGGCAGATACCGCCGCCACTGAGCGTGCGCGCCGATCTCGCTGGCCATTTCCCATCGCGTTTGCGCACTTTCGTTCGCCTGGCGATCGGAAGTGCACAAACGCGGGTCGACGTGGGTGGCCGGACGTGTCGGTGGGCCGTCGCACGGGACATTGGGCGCACCGAGCCACAGCACGTCGGGTACGTCCAGCGGCGCGTCCCAACCCACGGCTCGCCATGCCTTCGAGAACGGCGTGAACACCGCATACGGCGTGCCGTCGCCCTTGTTAACCTCACCGGGGGCCACCGCGTACGGGCTGCCCACACCGAGCAGCCGCGACCCCACCGAACCCAGTGCGGTCGCCACCGCGGCGTCACGAGAGCGGCCGTACGGCGCGTAATCACGCGACACGAACACCGCCGATGCGCCCAGCTTGGCGGCGAGAGCAGGAACAACCTTCGTCGGGTCGCCGTGGCGGTAGACCAACGCGCCCCCCATCGAGTCATCCAGTGCCTGCAGGGCATCGGCCATGAATGCCCGGCGTGGTGCACCCGATGCCGCGAACGTGGGATCGACGACGAACAGCGGCACGACGCGCGCTCCGTCTGCTGCTGCGGCGTGCAGCGCAGGAAGGTCGGCCAAGCGGAGGTCCCTACGGAACCACATGATGGTCGTCGAGGGCTGGCGGGCAGGCATGACGGATCCAAGTGTCGCCTACCCTGTGGTGCTGTGCCACATTCTGCGTCGCTGCCCGCGCTTGTCCTGCTTGTTCGTCACGGCGCCACCGAATGGTCTGTCTCTGGGCAGCACACCGGTCGCACTGATCTGCCGCTCACCGAGGAGGGTGTTGCTCAGGCGCTGGCTGCCGGACCGTTGATCGAGGAGCTGCTGGAAGGCCGTGATCCGGTGGTCTACACCAGCCCCCTCGAGCGAGCGGCACGCACTGCCGAGCTGGCCCTCCCCCATCGAGGGGCGGAACCGTTGGATGCACTGATGGAATTCGACTACGGCGACTACGAAGGGCTCACCAGCACGCAGATCATGGAACGGGACCCGGAGTGGGACCTCTTCACCACCGGCTGTCCCGGCGGCGAGAGCATCACGCAGGTGTCGGCTCGGTGCGATGCGGTCGTCGCCAAGGTCGAGCGAGTCTGCGCCGGGCGCGCCGTCGTGGCCTTCACGCACGGCCACCTCAGTCGCATTCTCACTGCCCGCATGCTGAACCTGCCGGCCACCGGCGGGGCGTCACTCTGGAACGACACCGCCAGCGTCGGAGTAATCAACGAGCACCGGGGCAAGCTGGTGCTGGTGGGTTGGAACCTCTGCGCGTACTGATCGTCGCCGCAGAGTGAAGCCGATCGTCACCGCAACGAGAGCGATCACACTGCCGTAGGCAAGGCTCCATTCGGCACCGATGTGGTCGGCAATCCACCCGGTGATCGGGGCGCCGATCGGTGTGGTCCCCAAGAAGGCGACCGCGGACAACGCCAGCAGGCGACCACGCATGTCGGGTGGCGACTCTTGCTGCACGATTGCGTTCAACGCGGCGATGAACGCGGCGCCGCCGAACCCAACCGGTAGCGCAAGCAGCAATGCCGCCCATGCACTCGGCGCCCACGCAAACGCCAGGCCGCTGACGCCCAAGAGCAGGCCGTTGCCGAAGAACCAATAGGTGGTGACCCGTGCGCGTGCACCTGTGAACAGCGAACCGATCATGCTGCCCAGACCCGTGGCCGCCAGCAGGATGCCGAAGAATGGCTTGCTGTTGAAGCGCACGTCGGCGATCTTCAGCAGCGAGACGCTGTAGTTGAAAGCGAATGTTCCAACAACGGTGAAGGTGACGAACACCACGAGCAGCCTCCGGTCGTGGAGGATGAAACGGAATGCGTCACGCACGGGGGTCCCGCCACGCTTCGCCGCCAGAGCGGAGTGCAGTTGCGTTCGATCGATCGCGACCAGCGGCCACAGCATGGCTACGAACGAGACTCCGTTGACGATGAACAGCCAACCGGCGCCGAGCGGACCCTTCAGAGCAGCAGCGAGCGCCGGGCCGACAATTCGCGACCCGGTCATTACCGCAGTGTTGAGCGAGATTGCATTGGTGATCTCCTGCGGTTCGACCAACTCGATGACAAACCCGCGTCGCGCCGGATTGTCGAAGGCGCCGATGACGCCGAGCAGCAGCGACAAGCCGTAGACCACTGGCAGGTTGACGAGGTCGAGCAGATACAACGTGCCCAGCGTCAGCGCTTGTGCGGCCAGCAGACTCTGGGTCAGCAACGCCATCGTGCGGTTGTCCCGCCGGTCGGCCACGGCACCCGCCCACACGCCGAGCAGCAGCATCGGCAGGAACTGGCAGAACAGGGTGATGCCGACGTCGGCGGCACTACCGGTGAGCTCGTACACCAGTAGCGACATGGCGGTCATCTGCATCCATGTGCCGATGTTGCTGACCAGCAGACCGAAGAAGAAGAGCCGCGCGTTGCGATGTCGCAGGGAGCTGAACATCGGTGTAGCTGCCATCGCCGTTCTTTCTACCGTGTCGACTCGTCCGGCGGCGGACCAAGATGGTGTTGTGCATCTCGACTTCGACAATCCCGACGCACTGTGCGAGGCGTTGATCGAGGCAGGTGTGGTGAGGGGAAGCCGCGTGGGGCTGACGGTGACCCCGGGAGGCGACATCGGTTTCGCGGGGCGCGAGGCCAGGTTGTCGATCACCGGGGCGTTCGCAGCGGTGGCCGTTGGTCGCGTGGACGAGCAACTACGGCCACGCTGGGTGTGCTGGTCGAATTCCACCGCTACCGCACTGTTGGCACACGATGTCCGGTTGGCAACCTGCTGGGACATCGTGGCCGTGCATCGGTTGCTGCGTGGCGGTTGGCGGGCCGATTCCGGCAGAGTGTGGGCGCAGCTGAACGGTCTTGATGATCGCACCATGCCGGTGATGGGCCAGCTCAATCTGCTGGGCGGTGAAGGCGACGGCGGCGACAGCGAGGACCCGGTGCGCCCCGACGGCTACCTTCGCCCGGAGTGGCTGGCCGGTGGATGGGCAGATACGGCGCAGCGCGCTGCGAAGTGGGCCGCAGCGGCCTGGCGCTCGGCCGAGCTGCAACAGGGCCTGCTGGACACCCTGACGGCGGGCGGAAATGTGCAGGGCGATGCGTCGGCAACAGCCCGCTCGGAATCCGCTGCCGAGCTGCTTTGTGCCGAATTGGCAGCGGACGGATTACCCATCGACGTCCCCGCAGCGGAGGCGCTGATTGCGTCGATGGTCGGAGCCCGCGCTGCCAATGAGGCGGAGGCAGCGGCCGGCCGAGCCCGCCGCGACGAGGAAGTGTTGCGCCACCTACCGCCCGGCAGCGGCATCGACCTCCGCAGCCCGCCAGACGTGAAGAGCATGCTGCGCCGGTTGGGCATCGACGTGCCCGACACGCGTGCCTGGCGGCTGGAGCAGATGCGCGACGTGCATCCCGCGATCGAGGCGTTGTTGCACTGGCGAAAGGCCGAGCGTGTGGCGACCACGTTCGGCTACGGCTGGCTGGACGCCAACGTCGGCGCCGACGGGCGACTCCGTGGCGAGTGGTCGGGCAGCGACGGCGCCGCCGGCCGAATGACCGCCGGCGCAGGGCTGCACAACCTGCCCGCCGAGCTACGCCCAGTGGTGATCGCCGACGACGGCTACGTGTTCGTACGCGCGGACCTCGGGCAGATCGAGCCGCGGGTGCTGGCCGCTATCAGCGGCGATCAGGCGCTATGTCGGGCGACCCAGGACGACGACCTGTACGCCCCAGTGGCGAAGCGCTTGGGAGTCGAACGGCCAGTTGCCAAGATCGCCGTGCTGGCGGCCATGTACGGACAGACCAGCGGCACCGCCGGTCAGGCGCTGCGAGGTATGGAGACGGGCTACCCGGTGGCGATGAAGTACCTCAGCAATGCGGCCGAGGCAGGCTTCGACGGTCGTGAGCTGCGCACCTACGGCGGCCGGCTGATTCGAATGTTCGAGATCGCCGATGGCGCCGACCACCGTGCGGTTGCCGCCGGTCGCGGCCGCTACGCCCGCAACGCAATGGTGCAGGGTGCGGCGGCAGAGCTGTTCAAGGTGTGGGCAGTGACAATGCGAGCCCGCGCAGCTGGGCTTGGGGCACGCATCGTGCTGTGCCTTCACGACGAACTGCTCGTGCATGTACCCGAGCCACAGGCTGCAGCAACAGTGGAGTTGTTGCACGACTGCCTGGCCGAAGCTGCCTTTCGGTGGCAGCCTGCGGGCGCAGGAGTTCGGTTCGTCGCCGACATCAGCACCGTTCGGAGCTGGGCCGACGCCAAGGCCTAGGAGGGCCTAGGAGCAATGGCGGTGAGCCGCAACGGGCGCCGAGGTGAACTGCATGACGCCGTCCTCCAACTGCACTGGGCGGAACATCTTCTTGTCGCGAATGTAGCTCTGCGTGTTGATCCACGGTTCGCGGTCGCCCTGGCGAGGGAACATGTGCATCACGCGCTGCATGTAGCCGGCTGAGAAGTCGTCGAGCCAGGGGCGCTCGGGCATGTTGGCATCCTCGGCGCGCAGCCGAGGCGTGCATTCGACGGTGCCGGTGGTCTCCATGTGGTTCAACAGCCTGCACACGTATTCGCAGGTGAGATCGGCGCGCAGCGTCCACGACGCGTTCACGTACCCGAACGACGAGGCGAGGTTGGGCACTCCGGAATAGGCAAAGCCTTTGTACGTCCAGGTCTTGGAGAAGTCGACGGGCACGCCGTCGACCTCGAACTCCATCTCCCCGAGCGTCACAAGATTGAGGCCGGTGGCAGTGACGATGATGTCGGCCGCCAGCTCGGTGCCTGACTGGAGGCGAATGCCGATCTCGGTGAAGGTGTCGATCTGATCCGTCACCACCGATGCCTTGCCCGAATTGATGGCGGTGAACAAGTCACCGTTGGGCACCAGACACAGGCGCTGATCCCATGGGTTGTAGGTGGGTGTGAAGTGCTGCGCGACGTCGTAGTCGGGGCCGAGCGCCTTGCTCACACGGCCGATCAGCTGTGTCCTCACCTTGTCGGGCTGGGTACGCGTGCGCTTGTAGACCATCTGCTGGAAGGCGACGTTCTTCCTGCGCGTCAGCTTGTAGGCCAGTTTGTTGGGCAGCACCCTGCGCATCGCGTTCGCCACTGCGTCTCGGTCGGGTGCAGCCACCACGTACGTGGGGGAGCGCTGCAGCATGGTGACATGGGCAGCCGTGTCGGCCATCGCCGGGATGAGCGTCATCGCCGTGGCACCGGAGCCAATGACCACTACTCGCTTTCCTGCGTAGTCGAGATCTTCCGGCCACGCCTGCGGATGCACGATCTGACCCTTGAAGTTGTCCACGCCGGCGAACTCGGGCGTGTACCCCGACTTGTAGCTGTAGTACCCTGAGCACATGAACAGGTAGCCACACGTGAACGTGACTGCCTCGCCGGTGTCCTTTCGTTGGCCGTTAACCGTCCACTGAGCCTTCTCGGTCGACCATTCTGCGCTGGCGATCTGGTGCCCGAAACGGATGTGACGGTCGATGCCGAACTCGCGCACCGTGTCGCGCAGGTACTGTAGAATCGACGGACCGTCGGCGATCGACTTGTCCGCAGTCCACGGCTTGAAGCTGTAGCCCAGCGTGTGCATGTCGCTGTCGCTGCGTACGCCCGGGTAGCGAAACAGGTCCCAGGTTCCACCGATGTCGTCGCGACCTTCTAGGATCACGTACGAGCGGTTCGGGCTCATGGTCTGCAGGTGATAGCCCGCGCCAATGCCGGAGATCCCGGCCCCAACCACCACCACATCGAAATGCTCAACTGTCATACGGCGGACCGTAGCCGCCCACGTCCGCAGCTTCGGCGTTGAGGTGCGCTAGTACCGCATCTGAACGGCGAAGCTGGTCGTCGGAGCTAGTCGTCGAGCTAGTCGTCCAGTTTCAGAGCGGAGATGAAGACGTCGCCGGGTACTTCCACGCGGCCGATCGACTTCATCTTCTTCTTGCCCTCTTTCTGCTTCTCCAGCAGCTTACGCTTACGCGTGATGTCGCCGCCGTAGCACTTGGCCAGCACATCCTTGCGCTTTGCCTTTACCGTCTCGCGAGCGATGATCTTGCCACCGATGGCCGCCTGGATGGGCACATCGAACATCTGTCGCGGGATCAGTTCCTTCAGCTTCTCGCACATGCGGTTGCCGTAGGCGAAGGCCTTGTCGCGGTGGACGATGGTGCTGAATGCGTCGGCCGCGATGCCGTTGAGCAGCAGATCGACCTTCACCAGGTTGCTGCGGTGGTAGCCGCTGAGCTCGTAGTCGAGGCTGGCGTAACCCTGCGTGCGCGACTTCATCTGGTCGAAGAAGTCGACCACCACTTCCGCGAGCGGAATCAGGTAATGCAATTCGACGCGCTCGGGCGAGAGGTACTCCAGCTTGGTCATGTCACCGCGACGGGTCTGGCACAGGTCCATCAGCGTGCCGGTGTACTCCTTGGGCGTGATGATGCTGACCCGGAAGTAGGGCTCTTCGATGAAGTCGATGCTCTGCGGCATCGGCAGATCTGCGGGGTTGTCGATCAGCTCGACCACACCGTTCGTGCGGTGGACGCGGTACTCGACGCTGGGGGCGGTAGCGATGAGCGCCAGGTTGAACTCGCGCTCCAAGCGCTCCTTCACGATCTCCATGTGCAACAGGCCAAGAAAGCCGCAGCGGAAGCCGAAGCCAAGTGCGCCCGACGATTCGGGCGCGTACGTGATGGACGCGTCGTTGAGCTTCAGCTTCTCCAGGCTCTCGCGCATCAACTCGAAGTCGTCGCCGTCGATCGGGAACAGACCGCAGAACACCATCGGCTTCGGGTCGCTGTACCCATCCAGCACCTCGGTGGCGCCGTGGACGAAGGTGGTGACCGTCTCGCCGGAGCGTGCCTGGCCAACTTCCTTGATGCCGGCGATGAGGTAGCCCACCTCGCCGGGGCCCAACTCGTCGACGGGTGTGGGGAGCGGACGACGGACACCCACCTCGATCGGCTCCTGCTGCGTGCCGGCCTGCATGAACAGCAGCTTCGACTTGCTGTTGAGCCGGCCGTTCATCACGCGCACGCTGGAGACCACGCCTCGGTACTGGTCGTACTGACTGTCGAAGATCAGCGCCTGCAACGGTGCGTCGATGTCGCCCTTGGGGGCCGGGATGCGTTGGCAGATGGCGTCGAGCAGCTCGCCAACGCCGTCACCCGTCTTGGCCGAGATGCGCAGGATCTGCTCGGCCGGGATGCCCAGGACCGTCTCGATCTCCAGTGCGTAGCGGTCGGGGTCGGCCGCAGGAAGGTCGATCTTGTTGAGGGCGGCCACGATTTCCAGGTCGTGTTCCAACGCGAGATAGCAGTTGGCCAGTGTCTGTGCCTCGATGCCCTGTGCGGCGTCGACCACCAGCACCACGCCTTCGCAGGCGGCCAGGCTGCGGCTGACCTCGTAGCCGAAGTCGACGTGGCCGGGCGTGTCGATGAGGTGCAGCGTGTACCCCTTCCAATCGACCCGCACGTTCTGCGCCTTGATGGTGATGCCACGCTCGCGCTCGAGGTCCATCGTGTCGAGGTACTGCGACCGCATCTCACGAGCATCGACGGCGTTGGTCAGCTCCAAAATGCGGTCGCTGAGGGTGCTCTTGCCGTGATCGATGTGGGCAATGATGGAGAAGTTGCGAATTTGTGCGAGATCCATGGCGAGTCGCCCGAGCCTATCGGGAGGTCCGTGTCCTTGAGAGACAAGGTTGGGGTCCTCCGTCTACCGCTGATAGCCTCTGTAAGCCGATTTCAAGTCCAACAAAGGGTCTCCTCACGTGGCAAACATCAAGAGTCAGAAGAAGCGCATCCTCACCAACGCCAAGCGTGCAGACCGCAACAAGGCCGTGAAGAGCGAGCTCAAGACCCGCGTCAAGAACGCCGTCAAGGCTGCAGAGACCGAGCAGAGCGAAGAAGCCCTTCGCCTCGCCGTCAAGCGCCTCGACATGGCTGCCGCGAAGGGCGTCATCCACAAGAACCAGGCTGCTCGCCGCAAGAGCCGCCTCATGAAGCAGATCAACGCCAGCGCCAGCTGAGCAATCTGCTTTCCAGGATCTGAGACGAACCCGGGCCGTGTGCCCGGGTTCGTTCGCGTCACGGCCTCAGCGGCGAGCTGCGGCTCGAAGTGACGCGCTTTTCATGCTGTGAGGCAGGTCGGCCACGTGACACCGCGTCACTTCGGTCGGTCGGCAACCTTGGCGGTCGAAGTGACGCGCTTTTCGTGCTGTGAGGCAGGTCGGCCACGTGACACCGCGTCAGTTCCTCTTCGAGTCTCAGCGGCGCCGGCGCCGGCGAGGCGCGAAAGGCGGGCGACGAGGACTTCCATCACCAGCTCCTCAGACCACTCTTTGGCGCCGCGAAGGTCGAGGTCGGCTTGGGCCAACAGGCCAACGGCGCGGGTGACCGCTCCCCCGCCGATCTTACGGTACTGATCGAGCGCCTTCTTCGCTGGAAAGCCAGGCTTGATGCCCATGGCTGCGGCCGCCGAGGCCTCATCACGGGCGCCACTGCCATCCAGCGCCAGCAGCTTGGTGTAGTGCCCGTGCAGGATGGACATGACCTGTAGGGGGTGCCGGTCTCCGGCACGAATCATGCGCTGCAACAGCTGCAACGAGACCGTGGTGTCGCCGCGATCGATCGCATCCGTGAGGTCCCATGGCGGAATGCCTCCGGCGTCGCCGAGGAATGGTGAGACGTCTGCGGCGGTCAGCTTCTTCTCGTCGCCGAACGTCGAACGGAGGGTGTCGAGGATGCCTTGCAGCCGACCGGCATCCTCGCCCAGCCAGGTGGCCAACAGCTTGGTCGCCTGGACGTCCAGCTTCAGCCCTGCCGCTTTTATGTGATCGTCGAACCAGCCCGAGCGCTCGGCGGCACGGCTGGGTGGCAGTGTGCTGATGGTGGTGGCGCTTGCTCGTTTCAATGCGTCGGTGAGCGCCTTGGCAATCCGACCGCCGCCAGCGACGAGTACAAGGTCGGTGGACGGCAGCGGATCGTCGAGGTAGACCACGAGGGATGCGACGTCGTCAGCATTGAACCGGCCAACTCCGCGTGCAACCACAACACGCTTCTCAGTCAGGAATGGCGACGTCTGCGCGGCATCGACCACGGCACGAACCTCGTAGTCCTCACCGTCGAAGTCGTCGACCATCAACGAGCGATCGCCGTCGGCGACCAGCTTCTTGAGCAGGTCGCCGATCGCGGACAGCATGAGCGACTCGTCGTCGCCGGTGATGTAGTAGCACGCCATGGTCATCTCAGATTGGCACATCCGAGGCTGCAACTCGCGAGCGACCTCGCCACCACCAGACCAACAGACACGAGACGCCCGCCGACCACCACAACGCTCCCCAGGTTGGTGACGGCTCGACGGCCGCTGCCACCTGGGCAACCGTCGACACCCAGCGTGTTCCCAGCATTGCGGGCAACATCACGACCGATTGCAGTGCTGGCGGCAGCAGCGACGCCAGCAGCCCTGCCGGAAGGCCGTACAGCATCACGAAGCCGGCGGCCGGCACGGCTGCCAGGTTGGCCGGCAGCGACACGATCGGCAGCCGGCCGAACACGAGCGCACTTGGCAGCGCGACACCCAGCTGTGCGCCCAGGGTGACCGCCACCGGCAATCGCAACCAGTCCGGGCCTGGCAGTCGTGGGGCCAGCCATGGCCCCGCCGCGCACACACCCAACGTTGCGCCGACGGAAAGCCAGAACCCGACCGACCAGACCAACAACGGGTCGACCACGACGAGACCCTGCACTGCCAACGACAAGATGCGTACCGGCTGCACCTGCTGCCCGCGGACATAGGCCGTTGCCGCAAGCACGGCCATCACCCCGGCCCGTAGCACGGACGGCTCGAACCTGGTCAGCGCCATGAACCAGACGATGAGCCCCACCGTCGCCGCCCACCGCCACCACGGTCGCAGCCGTCGCAGCAGCGGGAGTGCTGCGGCCAGCACAAAAGCCACGTTCTGCCCGGAGACAGCAGAGAGATGGGAGAGCCCGGACGCTCGAAAGTCGTCGATCAACCACGACGGCTGGCGTGCGTCGTCGCCGATCACCAACCCTGTGAAGAGCGGAGCATCATCAGCCGTCATCGTCGACTCGGCAACCGACCGGAGCCTGCTACGAACACGATTGTTCGCCCGCGCGAGTGGCGAGCCCTCGATCACATCACCCACCACCTGGGCCTCGAACCGGCCGACGACGTGACGAATCTGCGCCCGACGCGAATTGGTGCCCACCTCGGTGCGCCGACCCTGCACCCAGACGAACTGCCCGCTCTGCCGGTCGGCCAGTTTGCGACGAGCCCCGCCGTACAGCCAGGCGTCGAATCGCTCGTTGTCGACCTCCACCGTCACCCGCAGCCCAGCACCATACGGTGCCGCGTCGGCGACGATCTCCACCCAGCCGGTGTACTCGCCCAAGTTCCTGGGCGCTGCCTGCTCCCACGCACGAGCGCCCACCCAGGTGCCGATCAGTGCAGCAACGACGCAGAGTAGGAGCACCAGGGCCCGCTGTCGCATCAAGAGGCCGACAGCGACCGCGAGTGCAGCCACCCACACGCCCTGCCAAACGGCGACCACCAAGGCCACTGTGATCAGCAGTAGGCCGGCGTCGGAGAGCTGGTGCCCACGGTCTGCGCCCCTCACGTCGTACGCTCACTGCATGCAACCAGTGCAGGCGTATGCCCCGCCAGCCGAGCCACCCCGCACGATGGCTTCGGTGCGACAAGGCCCGCGCGCGTATCGCCGCCAGGTTCGCCGGCTCGGCCCGCTACTGGCGTTGCTCCCGCCGGCTGCCCTCGGGGCGATCGCACTGATCTTGCTCCGCGACAACACGTCGACCGTTCGCGGCGTGATGGGGTTCCTGACGGCGGTGCTGGCTGCACCTGGCCTGTTGGTGGGCGGCGCGCCGATGACTGGGGGCACCGCCCTGTACATGGCCGCTGCAGCAGGCAGCGCAGTGATGTGGCTGTTGATCGGTTTCGCAGCCAGCGCCCGCGCCACTCGCAGACCCGTTGCCACCTGGGGCGACTACTGGAAGGAGTACCTGTGGCTGGCCGGCGCTGTCTGGCTGGGCGTGATCGGTGCGCTGGTGGCGGCCAACCTGGTACTGGGTGGCGCATTCCTCTAGCTGTCGACCGGTGAGGCGTCATACGGTCACCAGCCCGCGTAGGGCATCCAACTTCGCCTGGCCGATGCCACGCACCTTTGCCAGATCATCGACGGATGCAAACGGACCGTGTCGCTCGCGGTACGCAAGAATCGCCGCCGCCGTCGCTGGCCCCACGCCAGGAAGTGTGTCGAGATCGTCTGCCGAGGCAGCGTTCAGATCGACCGGCCCGCTGGGCGCGCTGCTCGCAGTGGATCCCCCGGACACAACGACCGGCGCCGCCTCACCGACCCGCGGCACGTACACACGCTCGCCGTCGGCCAGTACCGCCGCCAGGTTGATGGCGTCGGAGTTGGAGTCTGACGCCACTCCCCCCGCCGCCGACACGGCGTCGATGACCCGGGAACCTGGCTTGAGGCGATACACCCCGGGTGCTTGCACCGCACCGGCGACATGCACGACCAACAACTCCGGCCCGACCGTCGTCGGTGGAACGGTGGCGGCACCCCCCGAGGCGATTGTCGACGACGTCGCCGGCGACGCATACGACAGCTTTGACTCAGTGGTGGCGGGCGGAGGCTTCACCAGCCAATAGGCACCTGCGACCACAGCCAGTACGACAACTGCGGATGCGACTACCCGACCAGCACCGACCCACTGCACCCATGCGCGTCCCCGAGCCAACAGGGAGACCGGTGGGGCAGGACGATCCGGAAACTCGGACAACGAGGCTCCCTCGCGTCAGCGGGCGCGTGTGCCCGAATGAACGACTGGGGGAAGCCAAGGCCGAACATATCGGCCTCGCTGACGACTACGACGCGACGCGATCCGAAAGTTCGTCGCGAACCGCAGTGGCCAACTGACGGCGAGCAACCCAGTCGGCCTCGATCTCCATCGGGATACGCAAATACGCTCCATGGTGACCCTTGCGACGCACGCGCCACAGCGCGTAGCTACCGACGTAGCGGACACCAAAGCCAAGCACGCCATAGCGACGCCATTGGCGCACATGCACCCGCTCGTGACGCAGCAGGTATGGCGACGCCTTGCCGTGTCGCACGATCACCAGCGACCGAAAGGTGATGCCGTCCAAGCCGCGAGGCACGGGGCCGCCCACCCACAAGCGGTACCCCTCACGCTTCTCGATGACCATGAATCCGATCCTATCGATCCCAACTGTCGGCTCGAACGTGCGCAAACGCGAACGTGGGGCCCGGGCCCCGGGCCCGGGCCGCCCGTGAAAAGATAGAAAGCAACACCCAAATAGGGTTAGCACCACCACAACACAGAGTGAGTGT
>JBBQMG010000085.1:0-17778 GCA_038328705.1 Acidimicrobiales bacterium
GGTCAGTTCGCCGCCACAGATCTCGACCAGCGGCATGAGGTAGACGGGATTGAACGGGTGGCCCACGACCAGTCGCTCGGGATGGGTCATGCCCTGCTGCATCTCGCTGGGCAACAGCCCCGACGTGCTGGACCCGAACACCACCTCGGGGCCGGCGACCGCACTTGCACGTCGGAGGAGTTCTTGTTTCAGTTCCATGCGCTCGGGAGCGCTTTCCTGCACGAAGTCGACACCGGTGGCAGCTTCCTCTGGTGTGGTGACGAACGTGAGCGTGCCCTCGGCGGGCAGCGTGCCCGCGACCAGTTTGTTCGTGGCGCGTCGCGCATTGGCCAGCACTTCGCCGACCTTGCGCGGCGCCTCAGGGTCCGGGTCGTACATGCGCACGTCAACGCCATTGAGCAGAAAGCGAGCTGCCCAACCGCCGCCGATGACACCGCCGCCGAGAATGCCTGCACAGGAGAGGCCGGGGATGGGGCTCATGTCAGCGCTTCACCAGCTTCAGCTTGTCGCGCACGGCCTGCGCGCTCATCACGCGCACGTTCATGTTGTCCAGGATGTTGCGCGCCTTCTCCACGAGGCGGGCGTTGGTGGCCAGCTCGCCGGCGCCGGCGTACAGATTGTCTTCCAGACCGACGCGCACGTTGCCGCCGGCGAGCGCGGCCATCGCCACGAACGGCAGCTGCATCCGGCTGATCGAGAAGCCGCTGAACACGCAGTCGTTGGGCAGGTTGTTGACCATCGCCATGAACGTGGTGGGATCGTCCGGTGCGCCGTACGCAATGCCCATGCACAGCTGGATCATCACGGGATTGTCCAGCAGCCCGTCCTTGATCAGCTCCTTGACCTGCACCAGGTGGCCCGTGTCGAAGACCTCCAATTCAGGTCGCACGCCGAGTGCCTGTACCTGCTTGGCCATGCTGCGCAACACGCCCGGTGTATTGACCATGATGTAGTCGCCGCCGGACGCGAAGTTCATCGTGCCGCAGTCGAGCGTGCAGATCTCCGGCAGGATGGTTCGCACGTGGTCCAGCCGCTCGGTGGCGCCCACCATGTCGGTGCCATCAGGGTTGGGGGGCAGTACCTGCTCGTCGCCGCCGAGCACGAGGTCGCCACCCATACCCGCGGTGAGGTTGACCACAACGTCGACGTCGGCATCGCGGACGCGCTCGACCACCTCTGCGTAGAGGGCCGTGTCGCGGCTGCCCTTGCCGGTCTGCGGGTCGCGCACGTGGATGTGCACGACAGCCGCCCCGGCTTTGGCAGCGTCGATCGCGGATTCGGCAATCTGCTGCGGCGTCACGGGCACGTGCGGGCTCTTGCCGGTGGTGTCACCGGCCCCCGTGACGGCGCAGGTGATGAACACATCCCAGTTCATGGATTCCCCTTGTTGATGTCGTGCACTGATGTCGTGCACTGATGTGGCTCGATCGACGGTTTCCTGAACGG
Source organism: Acidimicrobiales bacterium (assembly GCA_038328705.1). GTDB lineage: Bacteria > Actinomycetota > Acidimicrobiia > Acidimicrobiales > Ilumatobacteraceae > UBA668. The sequence goes on from JBBQMG010000085.1 coordinate 1,447, forward strand.
CCGATCAATCGTGGCGATCGGCTGCACAATACAACGTCGGGCCGCGGCGACCGGCCTCCGCCGTTCCGGCGGAATTGCGTCCTCACGTTGTTCACATGTTGTACGGTTCCGCGACACGTGGCCGTCACTTCAGGGTTCCTATCGTGTCGGCGCGTAACACCTACAAGGGGAGAACCAATGAGAAAGCGTTCTATGACTAGCCGTCGGCTCGTCTGTGCAGCGGTGGCCGGGGCCTTGGTGCTCGCGGCCTGCGGCGACGACAAGACCACGGATTCGACAAATGCGCCCGCAGCCGACAGCACCGTGGCCGCCGGTAGCGAAACCACGATGGCCGCTGGTAGCGACCCGCTGGCAGCGCTGTACCAGGAGTGCCTGGACAACGGCGCCAAGGTCAACCTGATCGCCCTGCCCGATGAGTGGGCGAACTACAAGGGCATCCTGGCGAGCTTCGGCACGAAGTACCCCGGCGTCGAGTATCCCGTCGCCAGCCCTGACGCCTCCTCCAAGGAGGAAATGGAAGCCGTGCAGACCCTTTCCGGTCAAGATGACATGCCGGACAACGTCGACGTCAGCCCCGCAATCGCTCAGGAAATGGTTGACGCCGGTCTCTTCGCGCCGTACGTGCTGAGCACCGACTCCGAGATCCCGGCCGGCCTGAAGGATGCGAAGAACAACTGGACCGCTGCCTACTACGGCATCATGGCAATCGCCACCAACACCACCATCGTCAAGAATGCTCCGAAGAGCTTTGCCGACCTGACCAAGCCGGAGTACAAGGGCCTGGTCGCGCTCAACGGTGACCCGCGTGAATCCGGTTCTGCGTTTGCAGGTGTGATGGCAGCCAGCGTCGCCAACGGTGGCAGCGCCGACGACATCATGCCCGGCATCCAGTTCTTCGCCGATCTGAAGAAGTCGGGCAACCTCGGTGGCACCGACGTCACCAAGGAGACCGTGTTGTCGGGCGAGACCCCGATCGCGATCGACTGGAGCTACAACATCCCGGGTTTGAAGGCCGACCTGGAGGCTGCTGGCCTGACGGTCGAAGTGAGCTTCCCCAGTGACGGGATCTACGGTGGCTTCTACGGTCAAGGCGTCGTTGCCAACTCGCCGCACCAGGCTTGCTCGAAGCTGTGGATGGAGCACATCTTCTCCAACGAGGGCGCCCTCGGCTACCTCGAGGGTGGCGCTGTCCCGGCTCGCATCGAGGCCATCACGGCTGCCGGCATGGTCACTGAGGCTGCCAAGGCCAACCTGCCTCCCGACGAGCTGCTCGGCGAGGTTGCGTTCCTCACTCCCGCCCAGATCGCTGCCGCCAAGGACGTCCTTGCCGCCCAGTGGGGCCCGATGGTCGCCGACGCCTGATCGCGTTGGAATGACCGACATCATCACTACTGCCCCGGGGGGGCGCACCGTTGGTGCGCCCCCGTCGGTGCGCCGTCGCAACTGGGCGTGGCTGGGCCTGGTGCCCTTCTTCGCCTTTCTTTCGTTGTTCCTTGTCGTACCCGCAATCAGCGTGTTCTCAGGCGCGCTGAAAGACAACGACGGCCAGTTCTCGGTCGCCTCGATGCGGGCTGCGTTCACCGGGCAGAACCTCGATGCGTTCTGGTTCTCGGTGCGTTTCTCGGCGGGTTCGGCGTTCGTCGGCGTGGTCATCGGCACGCTGTTGGCCTACGCCGCGGCGACCGCGACGCGACCTCGCTGGTTGCGGAATCTGGTGACATCGTTCAGCGGTGTAGCCGCCAACATGGGCGGTCTGCCGCTGGCCTTTGCGTTTCTGACGCTGCTGGGAAAGCAGGGCGTACTCACCAAGGTCCTCAAGGCGTGGGGCTGGGACCTGTACGGGGGCACCTTTGGTCTCGGTGAAGTTCCCGGGCTGATCGTGGTCTATTCGTACTTCCAAATCCCGCTGATGGTGCTGATCACACTGCCCGCCATCGACGGTCTCAAACAATCGTGGCGCGAGGCATGCGCCAATCTCGGCGGCACGACGTGGACGTATTGGCGCCGGGTTGGGCTGCCAGTGCTCGCGCCGTCGCTGCTGGGTGGCTTTCTGCTGCTGTTCGCGAACTCTTTCAGCGCGTACGCGACGGCACAAATCCTCACGCAGAACTCGCTGATCGTGCCGTTGCGCATCGGGTTCTACCTCGGCGGCGACATCAATGCCGGCGAGGACTCAGTCGGCTTCGCATTGGCGGCCTGGATGATCATCGTCATGGTGGTCTGCATGTCGATCTACTGGGTCGCACGTCGGCGCGCGGAAAGGTGGCGATCATGACCGACCACATCGTTCACATGTTGCCCGAACTCGAGGGACCGCCAACGGCACCAACGGTGATGTCGCCGCGCCCCGTGGGCAAGCCGCGCGCTCGTTTCGCTCGTCTTGTTCCCAACACGGTGATGATCGTGTGCGGCCTGTTCTTCGTGTTACCGCTTCTGACTCTGGCGCGGTTTTCGCTGCAGAACGTGCCGACGATTCTGCTGGGGTCCAGCACGCTCTTCAAGAAGTGGTCGCTGTCCGGCTTGACCAAGGCATTCTCCGCTCCGGGTTTTTGGCCGGCTCTGAAGCTCAGCCTGCAGCTGGCAGGGGGCACGGTGCTACTGACGCTCGGGCTGCTGCTGCCGACGGCGATCTGGGTTCACATGCGGTTGCCGCGCGCTCGTGCCCTGATCGAGTTTCTCACGGTCTTGCCGTACATGATCCCGGCAATCGCACTCGTGGCCGGCATCTTCGTCATCAAGCCGCATGCGCGTTGGTTCCTGAACTCGGACTTCTCGCTGATCCCGTTCTATGTCGTGCTGGCGCTGCCGTTCACCTACCGGTCGCTCGACGCCGGGCTGCGTGCCATTGACTTGAGAACGCTCGTGGACGCCTCGCGCAGCCTGGGCGCAGGCTGGCTGGCAACGCTGCGAACCGTCATCATGCCGAACATGCGCACGGCGATCATCTCCGCGTCATTCCTGACTGGCGCCGTGGTCATTGGTGAGTTCACGATCGCGAACACACTGTTGAAGGAAACGCTTCCACGCTTTCAAGCGACCTATGTCGGCCGCGAGCCGCAAGCTGGATACGGCCTCAACCTGCTGGCGCTCCTTCTGACGATTGGCCTGTTCGTGGCATTGAGCGTGCTGACCAAGAAACGTGATCGCAAGGGCGCCAGCTTCGCGGTGCAGATGAAGAGGGCCACGACGATGGCGTTGGAGACCACACCATGACCACACTCGATTTCATCTCGGTCCGCAAGACGTTCGGGACCAATGTCGCCTTGGAGGCTCTCGACCTCGATGTGCGCGAGGGGGAGCTGATCACGCTGCTCGGCCCATCCGGGTGCGGCAAGACCACTGCCTTGCGCATCGCTGCCGGCTTCGAATTCGCAGACTCCGGTGCAGTGCTCGTTGCCGGCAGCGACATCACCCGCACGCCGGCACACAAACGCAACATGGGCATGGTGTTCCAGAGCTACAGCCTGTTCCCCAACCTCACGGTCGCGAAGAACGTCGAGTTCGGTCTTCGAACTCGAGGCGTTCCCAGTAATCAGCGGCTGCACCGCGTCGCCGAGATGCTGGATCTAGTGCAGCTCACACCGTTCGCCGACCGCTACCCCCACCAGATCTCCGGTGGTCAGGCACAGCGTGTCGCCTTGGCCCGAGCTCTCGCCGTTCAACCGCGGGTGCTGCTCCTCGACGAGCCGCTGAGCGCGCTGGATGCGAAGGTGCGCACGACACTGCGCGACGAAATCCGTCGCATCCAAACTGAAGTCGGCATCACCACCCTGTTCGTCACCCACGACCAGGAGGAGGCGCTCGCGATCAGCGATCGCATCTGCGTGATGTCGCAGGGAAGAGTCGAGCAACTCGGCTCTCCGACAGAGGTCTATCGCAACCCCACGACGGCGTTCGTTGCGCGTTTCGTCGGCTCCATGAACGAGTTCGACGCGGAGGTCACCGGACCATCCGAGGTGACCGTGGCGGGGCAGCGAATCGGTGCGCCCGGCGTTGCGTCCGCCGCTGTCGGCAGTCGCGTCAGCATGTTGGTGCGACCCGAGGACCTGTCGCTCGCCGAGGACGGCTTGCCGGGCACGGTCACTTCCGTCACGTTCCAGGGCGCTACCACATTGGTTGGCGTTCGACTCGACGTGCTCGACCGTTTGGTCAGTGCCGACGTCGGGCAGGGCGCCGCCGACAAGTTGCAGGTCGGCGATCGGGTTGCCATCGGTATCAACGGCTCGAACGCTGTCTGCGAGCCAGTCAAGGCTGGCCGGTCTGTCGCCGTCGACGAACCCGTCGCCTGATCTCTGGTCGGCCTTGATCCACACCCAGTGTGGAATCGGGCCGACCAGTCGCTGGATCCGGGCTCACCTGTGTGATGGCGGGGCAGTGAAGGTGACCGAGTTCAGCCGTTCCTGATCTCGACGGCTGTGCGCTGCACGGCGGCGACGATCTTGGTGTAGCCGGTGCAGCGGCACAGGTTGCCCGACAGGCCTATCCGCACTTCTTCCTCGGTTGGCGTGGCGTTGCGGTCCAGCAGCGCAGTGGCCGACAGGAGCATGCCCGGCGTGCAGAAACCACACTGTACGCCGCCTTCCTCCAAGAGGTTGCGCTGCAGCACGCTCAGCGCCTCGTCGTCGGCGAGTCCCTCGACGGTGGTGATCGCCCGGCCTTGGGCCTGTACTGCCAGGAAGCTGCACGAGTTCACCGGTTGACCGTCGAGCAGCACCATGCACGCACCGCATTCGCAGTCGTCGCAGCCTTCCTTGGTACCGGTGAGGCCGACCTCGGTGCGGATGACGCTGAGCAGGTTGCGTCCCTGCTCGATGACCACCGGATAGTCGCGCCCGTTGACGTTAAGGGTGACGTCCAGATTGATGTGGTGGGTGGACGTGCCGCTCATGACGCTGCTCCGATGCCGATGGAGCGATTGACGGGGGTGGAGATGACTTCGCCGCTGGCGCGGCGGGCGGCAGCCTCGACCGCACGACGGGCCATGACGCCGACGGTGTGGCGACGGTAACGATCGCTGGCCCGCACATCGCTGATCGGCGTGGCCTGAGCGCTGGCCAGCTGCTGAACCGCTGCGGCCGCATCGGCGATGCCGAGGCCGAGCACCGACTGCAGATCGGTGAGACCGAGGATGATCGGGGCCACGGCAGTGAGAGCAACAGACAGGGCAGCAACCGCGCCGTCGTCTCCCAGCGTGACCGACGCGCCAGCGCCGACGACGGCGATCTCCATTGCCCGACGGTACTCCAGCCGCAGGTAGGCGCTACCGCTGCTGCCTTCGGGCTTCGGGATGTGGATGGCGATGCACAGCTCGTCAGCTGCAGCGGTGGTCTGGCCGGGGCGAGCCCACAACGAAGCGATCGGAACGCGCCGACTGCCTGCGGTTGACCGCAACTCGACTTCGGCGCCCAACACCTGCAGGGCCGCGCCGGTGTCCATCGCAGGTGAACCATTCATGATGTTGCCGCCGAGCGTGCCCAGGTGGCGGGTGGACGGCGAACCGACCAGTGCACTGCCATCGGCCAGTCCGGCGTAGACGGTGGTGAGCAGCGGATGCGACTCGATGTCGTGGTGCGTGACGAGGGCGCCGATAATGACGCCGTGCGACGTCTCGGTGATGGCCTTCAACTCGGAAAGGCGGTCGATGGCGACCAACGCTTCCGGCAGCGCCGCCTTGCCATGGCGGGCGCCGACGACAAGATCGGTGCCGCCGGCGATCGGTCGTGCCCCTGCGGCCAGCGCCGCAAGGACCTCGTCGACGGACTGTGCGATGAGGAAGCTCATACTGCGACCGTCTCATTCACGACGTGCTGGCCGGCGAGCGCTTCCCACACACGTTCGGCGGTCATCGGTAGCTGTCGAATCGGCGTGCCAACAATCTGCGCAATGGCGTTGGAGATTGCTGCGGCGGTGGCGACGTTCGGCGCCTCGGCGAGCCCCTTCGCCCCACGTGGGCCAGCGTCGGGCGTATTGATCTGGATGAAGTGCACGTCGATCGGGGGAGCGTCGGCGCAGGTCTGCAGCTTGTACTCCAGCATCGCAGCGTTGCGTTGGCGGCCGTCGGCATCGTAGGTGGTGCCCTCGGTGAGGGCCTGCCCGATGCCCATCAGTACGGCGCCCTCGACCTGGCCGGTCGCGCCCACCGGGTTGATGATGGTGCCACTGTCGTGCGCCGCGCTGACGTGGAGGATACGGGCGACGCCGGTGTCGCGGTCCAGCTTGACGCGCACGGCGTGGCAGCTGAATTGCGGCGCCACCCAAGCAGCCATGCCGAGGTCGCCGACACACACTGCGCCAACGATTGGTGGGGCACCGGGCGGCGTGCCCGAGCCGTGCCCGATCAGCAGCTCGCCACCGGCGGCGATGCCGGCGAGCTCGGCAATCGGCACACCGCGATCCGGGCTGCCGGCCACGCTGGCCACGCCGTCGGCGAGCACGATGTCGGCCGGGCTGGCCTCCAGGTGTTCCGCCGCAAGATTGCGCAGTTGCTCAGCGATCTGCCCTGCCGCGGCGATGACTGCACGACCGTTGTTGAACAGTGTCTGCGAACCGGTTGCGCCCATGTCGTACGGCGCAACGCTGGTGTCCTGGTAGACGAGCTCGAAGTTCTCGGCATCCATGCCCAATTCGTCGGCGACCAGCTGACGCAGCGTCATCACCGCGCCCGTGCCGCACTCCTGCGCACCGGTGATGATCTGGCCGCTGCCGTCACCATCGATCTTCACGTACGCACCTGACGGCACCGAGAAGCTGGGCCACCAACCGATCGCCACGCCGATTGCTTCATCGTCGGGTAGCTCTTGGCCGTAGCCGGCGCCTGCAGCCGCAGCGTCGATGCACTGTTGGATTCCGATCTCGCCGTACGTCTGGCCGCTGGGGCCCTCGGCGCCGGTGTCGACGGCGTTCAGCTTGCGGAACGCAACCGGGTCCATCCCGACGGCGCGAGCGACCTCGTCGGTGTGGGACTCGAGCGCCCAACACGTCTGCGGGGCAGTTGGTGCGCGGACGGAGCCTGACGGCTGGTGGTTGGTGTAGACGAGATGAGCCTCGACCAGTGCGTTGGGAATTCGGTACGGCCCCAGCGCATGCATGGCGGCGAGCTGGCTGAAGAAGCCGGCGTCGGCGGTGTACGCGCCATTGTCGAGAGCAAGCCAGGCGCGCCGGGCGACGATGGTGCCGTCGGACTTCACGCCGGTCTCGAAGTCGTAGACGATGCCTTCTCGGCGGCGATCGGGCGCGAGGAACTCCTCGCGCCGGCTGAACACCAACCGCACGGGCCGCTTGGCGGCACGGGCGAGCGCGGCGATGTGCGCCTCGTAGTGGAAGCCACACTTGCCGCCGAAGCCACCACCAAGGTGAGGCACGATGATGCGAACCCGGTTGTTGGGAAGCTCGAGTGTCTCGCACACGCCGGCACGGGCGTCGAACGGCACCTGTGTCGAGGTCCAGATCGTGACCTTGTTGCCTTCCCATTGGGCGACTACGGCACGCGGCTCGATCGGTGCGGCGTGGCAGCCATCGGCCACGTAACGACTGCGCACGACGTGGTCGGCGGCGGCCATCCCAGCGTCGACATCGCCCTTGGCGATGGACGCGAATGATGCGTCGTTGCGGTCGCGGATCAGGGTGCTGCCGTAGTCGGCCCAGTCGGCGTGCACCAGTGGCGAGTCGGGGGAGAGCGCCGCCTCGATGTCGTTGACGACTGGGAGTGCGTCGTACTCCACGACGATTGCGTCGACGGCGCGTTGCGCGGTCGCCGCATCGACGGCCGCGACGGCCGCGATGACTTCGCCCTCGTAGCGCACCACATCGTTGGCGAACAGTGTGCGGTCTTGGACGAACGGGCCGAACTTGACGTCGGGAACGTCGGCCTGGGTGAGCACTGCGAAGACGCCGGGCATCGCCTGAGCGGTGGTGACATCGAGCTTGGTGATACGCGCGTGCGTCACGTCGGCGTACTTGAACTTGGCGGCCAAGGCACCGGTCAACGTGAGATCGGCGGTGTAGCGCCCGCTGCCGGTCACCTTGTCGGGGCCGTCTGCTCGCACGAAGCGGGGCGGTGTGGTGTGATTGGTGACGGTCATCGTTGTTGGTTCTCCCTGCCGAGAAGCGGCGTTACCCAATATTGCAGATTCCGCGGCCATCCGTGCGCGTCGCGCCCGACGTTCACGATCGTCTCATGCGTGGCTGAGGCGGAGGAGCACCTGCGCCGCTGCAGCATGCCCGGCGACGATTGCGCCTTCCACGTATCCGGGGAAGCGGGTGGCCAGCTCGGTGCTGGCAAAGGTGACCAGTGGCAGCCCGAAGGCAAGTGCGTCGGCGGCATGCGGTGCGTGTGCGACCTGCACGTTGCTATAACCGCCACCGCCCCACTCGTCAGGAGCCCAGACACGCTCGACCACGCTCAACGGCTGCAGCGCCTCCTCGCCGAAGACGACGGATGCGTGATGCACGATGGCCTCGCGACGCTGCTCTTCGGAGTGACGCGTCCACTCGACCGCCGTCGTGCCACCGACGAAACCGACCAGGGTCGCGACGTCTGGGAGTGATGCGTCAGCAAAGTAGACGCCGGGAGGCCCGAGGAACTGGCCGATGCCGTTGCGGCCATGGTCGAGCCAGAAGGCCCGCTCGAAGCGGAGGAGATACTTGACCACAGTGCCCGGCGCGAACGCCGACGCAGCATCAACGATGTCGTCGGGGAGCGGCGGCGTGAAACCGAGGGTGGCGTACGTGGTTGGTGGAGCGGCGACCACAACTTCGCGTGCGTGCCACACCTGGTCGAGCGCAACGACGTCCACCGACGAGTCGTGGAGGTGGATGGCGCGCACTGGGCACCCCAACCGAAGTGCATCGGCGAGAGGAGCGGCCAGCTGGTCGGAGAGTGAGTGGAGTGTGGCCGGAAACCACGACTGCAGCTCTTCCGCATTGGAGGGAGTGCGCTCGTTGAGCTGTGCAAGGTATGAGATGGGGATCAGGTTGCTGTCGCTGCAGGTGCCACCGTTGACGGCGGAGCGCACGGCGTCGCGCGCAGCATTAGAGACGTGGATTCCGTCGACGGCCAGCCCGGCGACCCACTCGGTGACCGTTCGCTCGTCGTCGAGGTGATCGGCGCCCAGCGTGGCCAGCAGCGTTTCGGCCTCGGCCCACGGGTCGCCCTCGCTCGGGTTCGGCACCGTGGATGCACGACCAGGGTGGACCGCGTTCACCCGTTTTGCGCCGACCTGGGCCGCGAGTGCAAGCACTTCTGTCATCTCGTCGTTGACGAATTGCGCCCCCGTGTCCACCAGACGGCCGCGAGCGTCGAGTTGCGCCTCCACCTTGCCGCCAACCCGGTCGCGAGTCTCGAGTACGACGACCGAGACGCCCTCTCGACGCAGCGCTGTCGCAACGGTGAGGCCGGCGAAGCCGGCGCCGACGATGACCACGTCGACATCAAATGGGTTGGGCTTCATCCGCTCAGCCCTGCGAGCCCGCCCGTGACTCCCGGGTCGTCGCCCCCACGGCGCTGAATCGACTTGAGAATGATGGTGGCGATCGCGACCGCGGTGAGAGTGAGCAGCAGCATCACTGTCGCCAACGCGTTCAGCGCAGGTGTCGAGCCGGCCCGGGCGCCGGAGTAGATCTTGATCGGGACCGTCTCGGTGGACGCTCCCGTAGACAGGAACGATGAAATCACGAAGTCGTCGACCGACGTGGCAAACACGACCATCACACTCGCAAAAATGGCCGGGCTGAGCAAGGGGAGCAACACCAATCTGATTGCCTGTAGACGTGAGGCCCCAAGGTCGCGCGCGGCCTCTTCGTACTGTGTGCCTATGGCCGCGAGGCGACCGCGGACAATGACCACCACGAACGAGATCGTGAACGTGACGTGACCCAGCAGCTGGCGGGTCAGCCCATCGGGTAGGCCGGTGTACATCTGGCTGAACACCAGGAACAGCGCAACGCCGAACACGATCTCTGGGGTCACGATCGGCACCAGCATCAAGCCGTTGGCCGCGTTGGAGGTGCGACCGCGCCACCGTTGCAGGCCAATGGCCATGGCTACACCTATTGGCGTCGCGATCAACATGCACAAGCCGGCCAACTTCAAGGTGTTGAGGAGCGCCACGCGCATCGACTCGTCATGCAGCAGGGACGCTGTCTGATCGCCCCAGTACCAGCGGAACGACATCGGCTGGAACGATGACCGACTGCGGCCGTCGTTCAGCGAGATGCGGACTGCGATGAGCACCGGCAATAGCGACCACAGCACGTAGACCCACGTGACCATGGCCAGCACCGGCGCATTGCCGTGTCGGCGGCGAAACGGATTCATCGCTCGGCCGCCCGTTGCTGGCGGATGGTGGTGACCATGTAATAGACCATCAACACGAACAGCATCGCCATCAGGATCAGCACCAGCGAGGCGCCGGTTTGCGGTTGCCCTGTGTTGCGCAGATAGTTCTCGATCTGGTTGCCAACCATTTCTGTCCGCGGTGAGCCACTGGTGAGATACGAGTTGGTGTAGTAGTCGCCGAACATCGGCAACACGGTGATCACGCTGGCTGCCATCAACCCCGGCACCGACAGCGGCAGCGTGACGCGGAAGAACGTTTGGCGAGCCGACGCACCGAGGTCGCGACCGGCCTCGATCAGCCGGCCGTCCAGGCGCTCGAGGGTGGAGTACAGCGGAAGGATGAAGAACGGCACATAGCCGTATGTGAGGCCGATGACCACGGTGTACCAATCGCCATCCAGCCAGTTGCGGTTGTCGGGAAGACTGAACCACCCGAACACTTGGTTGACCAAGCCGTCAGGCTGCAGCAGGTTGGTCCAGGCCAGCATGCGCATGAGGTAGCTGATCCAGAAGGGCAGCACCAGCGCAGCGAGTAGCAATCCCTTGTGGCGGCCGGCCTTGCGTGCTGCGAAATACGCCACGGGGTAGCCGATGGCGACACAGCCGACCAGCGCCAGGCCCACAAAGGCGAACGTGCGCAGGAACACTTTGCGGAGGTACCCGTTGAAAACCTCGTCCAGCACGCGCCCCATCGTTGTGAAGTCCCACTGGAGTGGGTTCCACGCCGGGATCGCAGTCTTGAGGAACGGGTCGACCTTGCCGAACGCCACCGCCATCACGGCATAGACGGAGACGACGAAGAACGCGATGAGCCAGCCGACCCCGGGCAACGCGAACAGAGCCCAGACGTGGTTCGACCCGCGACGCGTGGATACAGCGGCGGTCATGCGGTCAGCCGCCGGCGGTGAACTTCGCCCACGCGGTCTCGTACTTGGCGTCGCCTTCGGCGCCGAGCGGCTTGAGGTAGATGGCCTTTGCGATCTCCTCGTTGGTCGGTACGCAAGTGCGCAGGTGCTCGGGCACGTAGCCGGCCGCGATGACGAAGTCGGCGTCCAGCTTGGCGATGGCGGGCAGGTATCCCACCCAGCTGAAGTTCTTCTCCGCGACGTCGTTGTCGAGTAGAAAGTTCAGGTACAGGTGAGCCAGTACCGGGTTCTCTGCGTTGGCGAGCACGCCCATGCTGTCGTTGGTCACCACGTATTCGCCGGCGGGCGGGTGCCAGAATCCCAGCACCTCGTCGGTGACGCCCTCTGGCAGGTACCCGGCCGCGCCGGCGATGAGATCGGCGCTCCAGGTCTGGGCGATGGACGTGGTGCCCTCCGGGATGTCCTTGTACCCCTCGATGTTGACCTTCACGTTGACGAGGTCGATGAGTTCGGTGACGTCGGCGAGCGCCTGATCGATGATCTTCTGGTCGGTGGTGTTGACGTCTGTGATGCCTTTGCGGAGCATCGCCATCGTGAAGGCCTCGCGCTCGTCATCGAGGACCGACACCTGACCCTTGAAGTCGGTTGCGTTCCACAGCGTGTCCCAGCCCTGCGCTTCCACGAGGGCGGGATCGACGCGGTCCGTGCGAAAGCCGATGCCGGTGCCGAAGAACGTATACGGCACCGAGTACTTCGCGCTCGGGTCGTACCACGGGTCGTTGAACGTCTCGATGACGTTGGTGAAGTTGGGGATGTAGCTCTTGTTCAGCGGCTGGATGAGGCCGCCTGCGATCAGATTGCCGATCGAGGTACCCGCCATGGAGTGGTGCACGTCGGCCTTGATCGCACCGGAAGCCAACTTGGTAGTGGCCTCGGTGTCGGTATCGATGCTGGTGATCTCCACCTTGACGCTGTACTTGGCTTCGAAGTCGGCGATGACTTCCAGGTTCACGTAGTCGGCGTAGTTGATGATGCGCAGCGGGCCCTTCTCGGGTGGCAACCCGTCGGCGATTGCGGCGCTGACCGCCGAGCGCTTGTCGTCGCTGCTGCCACAGGCTTGCAGCAGCGGCGCCCCCGCACCGATCAGCACACCCAACTGAACGGACCGGGCAAGAAAGTCTCGACGGGACTGGCTCATAATGGTTCTCCCCAGAGTTGATTGACTCATGAGTCAGAATAGCAAACATACGCGAGGTGCTCGGGAGGGCTACATGAATGCAGACGTGCGGCAGATCGGCGAGCCCGAAGGAATTGCACGGGCGCGCACCCTTCCAGCGGCCTGGTACTCGTCGGCGGAGCATCACGAGACCGAGCTGTCGTCCATCTGGCGCGACCACTGGATCTGCGTCGGCGACGTTGCCGAAGCGCCACCGCCCGGTGCGTGGAGAGCGCTGCTCGTTGGTGAGCTACCCGTGCTGCTCGTTCGCGACCGCGAGGGAGTGTTGCGGGGCTTCCTGAACGTGTGCCGTCACCGAGCGGCGCCACTGTGCGAAGTCGGCGGCGCCGGCAGCGGCGCCGCGTTGAGCTGCCCGTACCACGCATGGCTGTATCGACTGGACGGTTCACTGGCGCGTGCCCGGGGTGTGGGTGCGCCAGAGGGCTTCGACGTTGACGACTACTCGCTCAAGCCCGTTCTGGTCGCGGTGTATCGACGCTGGGTGTGGATCCACGCCGACCAGAACGCCACACCTCTTGACTTGGGCCCGCTCGGCGCTGCGGTCGACGCGTTCGGGATCGAGGCGATGGACGTCGTCCTCGCCGAGTCCGACGAGCGATCCTTCAACTGGAAGGTGCTGCTGGAGAACTACAGCGAGAACTACCACACGCCGTTCGTGCATCCGGAGATCGATACCTCGCAGACCCACGACTATCCGATGGTGAGTGACGGGCTGGTGCTCTACGCGTGGGACCGCCCGCTGCACCCGACGGACGATGCTGGTCGGGTGATGGCCTCGCTACTGCCCGGCGAGCCCGGCTGGGAAGTGCTCGCGACCGTCAACGACGATGCCCCGTATGCGGTCGGCAGCTATCTCACCGTGTGGCCCAACCTCATGCTGAACGTCTTTCCTGGCGCCATGCTCGCGATGTGGATGGAGCCAATGGGGCCGGCCCACACCGTCGTGCACCGACGTCTGTACGCAAGGCCCGGTGCCGACGTCGATGCGATCGCCGCCAACGTCGCGACGCACCGGTTGGTGCACTTGCAAGATGTTGACATCTGCGAAGCCGTGCAGCGCTCGCACAATGCTGGCGTGAGCGCCGACGGAGTACTTGCAACCGTGGAAGAGCAGGGCGTGTTCTGGGTTCACCAACTCGTGCGTCGGACCTGTGGGGATTGATGTGCACACGGCGCGGGATAATGTGGACACATGAACGTCGGTGTCCGCGAACTCAAGCAGCATCTCTCCGCGTACTTGGATCGCGCAGCGGCAGGCGAATCGATTCAGGTCACTGAGCGCGGAGTGCCGAAGGTGCAGATCGTGCCGGTACCGGGCGCAGGTGTGATGGCAGTCGGAGTGGAGCAGGGCTGGTTGCGGCCCGCACTCAAGTCGGACGGCATTGCTGTCGGCCGTCGAGCCACCGGTCGCCGTCGTATCGCCGACGCACTCGCTGACGACCGCGGCGAATGACCACGTACGTCGACTCGAGCGCCCTGCTCAAGGTGTACGTCGAAGAGGCGGACTCCGACATCGCCGAGCGGCTGCTCGCGGCCGACCCTGTGCTGGTGACTTGCTGGATCACGCTGGTGGAGGTTCGTCGCAACTTGGCTCGTCTGGTCGAACCGAGTGAGCTCCCGGACTTGCGGCGTCGGTTCGAGGGCGATCTCGACGGACTTGCGCTCGTCAGCGTGGACCAGGTGGTGTGCGAGTCCGCCGCAGATATCGGCGAGCAGCTGGGCGTGCGGTCCATTGATGCCATCCATCTTGCGAGTGCTCGTCGTTTGCAGGTGCCCGGCTTGTCGTTCCTCACCTTCGATCTTCGCCAAGCGCAGGCGGCGAGGTCGCTGGGCTTTACAGTGCTGGGTGCATGACGCTGAAGGGGTGAGCGATGACGACGGTGCAGTTTCATCAGATGAGTGACGGTACGCAGGCTGAGTACGAGCTGCTGCACGGCCTCGAGCGCGAGTACATCGCTGCGTTGCCGGATCGAATAATGGACGGACTACGTGCCCTCGATGATGGAATCGGTGGCTATCAGGTCACCCGCCTCCAACACTCGCTGCAGACAGCCACTCGGGCTGAACGCGATGGCGCGGACATCGAGTGGATCGTCGCGGCACTCGTTCACGACATCGGCGACGCGCTGGCACCGGAGAATCACTCGCAGATGGCTGCTGCGATTCTCCGCCCCTACGTGCGTGCCGAGGTGACGTGGGTGATCAACATGCACGGTGTGTTCCAGCAGTACCACTACGGCCATCACCTCGGTCTGGATCGCGACGCGCGCGACGCATACCGCGACCACGAATGGTTCGAGAGTTGCGCAGCGTTCTGCGAGCGGTGGGACCAGGCGGCCTTCGACCCGACGTACCCCACCGAATCGTTGGAGTACTTCGAGCCGCTGCTGCGCACGGTCTTCGGCCGCCCGGCGTTCGCCCCTGCCACGGGGTGCGAATAGCTACTTGCTGGTGATGGTGACTGGTGTGTCGTAGGCGCCGGCGACATCATCGCCGAGACCGACGCCTTCGGTGTCGATGCCGAACAGGTTGCGCACCCACGCAGTCGCCGCATGGTTGATGATCGGGAACGTGATGGCGACGGCGATCGCGGGCGGCACGCACCCGTCCTCGCCCAGCGAGCGAAGCTGCGGGCTGGAGTTGAGGAAGTCACCCAGGCCATTGGCCTCTGCGACGCCGATGATGCCCGTGCCGTTACCGAACGTGCAGAAATCGTCGAAAGCATTGTGGCCGGCACCGTCGATCTCCCAGAGCAGGCTGGGCGACGGCGCGGCATCGAAGGCAGGCTGGGTGACCGTGGCGAACGGCACGACGGCATCGACCGAACCACCGATGAAGAACGACGGCTTACCCGGCAACGGGGGAGCGGTGGTCGTGGTGACCCCTTCAACCGGCGCGCCGAGGAAGGCGCCCGAAGCCAGCGAGACATACCCGTCGACGCGCGGATCGTTTGCGGCTGCCAGCACGGTGCCTCCACCGGCAGAGTGGCCAACGGCGGCGACACGCTCTGCATCGACGTGGCCGTTGAATCGGCTCGCTGCGTCAGCCCCTTGGGCGGTGATCAGCTCGAGTCCCTGGAGCAGGTCGTCAACGGAATCGTTCCGATCACCGGAGGCTGTTCCTGAGAGGACGTTCTCCATCGAGCGCGACGGGTGATCGACCGACACGACGATCATGCCCCAACTGGCCAGGTTGGAGGTGAGGAAGGAACTCTGCACGCGCATGCCGGTGAAGCCGTGGCTGAACATCACGACGGGGAAGGCGCCATCGGCAACATCGGCATCGCGGCCCGCTGGGTAGCTGAAGGTCGAGGGAACGTCGCCCGTGAGCACCGCACGGATACCTTCGCCGACGAAGTCGCGTACGTCGTATGTCTCGGTGCCGGTGGTGCCCTTGACGGCCGGGTACCAGATCTCTATTTTCGGACCTTTGGCCAGTTGCAGCGTGGTGACACCCACCGGGTAGTCGCCGGAGTCGCTGTATGCCATGGCCTGCTCGGCAAGGTCGACGGTGGTGGTGGTCGCTGCCTGTGAGATGGTGGGCGCGTCGGTCGCCGGTGTCGTGTCGGCGGGCGTCGTGTCAGCGGGCGTCGAAACTGTGCTTGCCTCGGTCGCTGCCGGCGACGACGAGTCGTCACTGCAGGCAACGAGAAGGAGGATGGCGGCGACCGGAAGCGCAAGGCGTCGTGAGAGCATCTGTCGAGCCTGCCACGGCGGGCGTCGCGGTGCGATGTCGGAACGCACCTGCATGATGCTCGGTTCAGGCGCTATCGTGCAGGCGCCGTGATTCGGGCAACCGGAGATCGCAATGGCGACGTGGCCGAGTGGCTGAGGCAACGGCCTGCAAAGCCGTCCACATGGGTTCAATTCCCATCGTCGCCTCCACAGCCTCTG
>JBBQMG010000086.1:0-17237 GCA_038328705.1 Acidimicrobiales bacterium
GTCCCCGAGTGCCTTCTGCACGGCGGGGTTCGTCATGTCGTTGCCGTTGTCCTTCATGATCTGGGCGTACTCGGCGAACGCCTTGCCCATGACGGCGACATCGTCCTTGAGGTCGTCAGGAACCTTCGATGACAGATCTCCGAACACCTTTGACAAGTCGCCGGCCTGCCCCGTTGGGGCGAACGCCTGGGCCATCACACCGGCGAACGACATCGCGAGCTGCCGGCACTCCGCCGAGAGGTTCAGGTCGGCAGGGATCGACAGGTCGGTGGGGAGCGTCAGTTCGGAGGGGACTGACTGGTCGGAGGAGGTTGATTGGTCGGAAGGAATGTTGCCGTTGCCCGATGGCAGCTTGTTGTCGCTGCCGCAGGCGCCGAGCCCGAGCAGCGTGGTCGCGGTGATGGCGAGAGTGAGAATGCGCTTCATGTAGTTCTCCTGTGTGCGGTGGGGTAGCCCGACACTGCGACTCGTACGAGTGGCCCGGGTTGGATGAAGTGTCGCAGATGTCAGAGCAGTTGCGCAGTGAGGTCTGTCAGGTTTTCGGCAGGAAGTTGGCAGACATGAGCGCGACATACAAACGCAAAACCGGTGGGCCGGTCGTGCCACAGAGGGCTGTCGTACGGCTCGCCCCAGGCAATCACGGCATCAGGTAGCCAGTGGCGGCGCACTTCGGCCAGTAGATCTGGGCGGGTGCCGGTGATGACGATTTCGGTGGCACCCGCAAGGCGTGTGGCGATGGTGGTCAGCGCTTGCGAGAAAGCGGAAGGAGACTGTGGAATGGCTCGAGCGAGAAGCCGGATGATCTGGTCAGCATGGTTGGTGTAGCGAGCTTCGCCAGTCAGCGCACCGAGGCGGGCGAGCGCCATGGCCGCGGTCGAATTGGCTGACGGCGTCGCGTTGTCGAGCAACTCCTTCTGACGTGCAACCAGCTGCTCTCCGTCATCGGGAGTCGTGAAGAGGCCGCCCCTGTCGACGTCCCAGAAGTGATCCAGCAGTACGTCGACGACTTCGCGAGCGCTGTCGATCCAGCGCGCTTGGCCGGTGAGCTCGGCAAGGCGTGTGAAGCCATCGATCAATGTCGCGTGATCGGCTGCCAGCGCGGCGTGACGCGCCTGGGGCGCTCCGTCCGCATGCCACGACCGATGCCAGCGCCCGTCGGCGCGGCGCAGCTCGCGGAGGAGGAATTCACCGTTGGCAACGGCTGCGGCGGCCCAGTCCTCACGATCGAACGCGGCCGCTGCTTCGCAGAGTGCCGCCAACATCAACCCGTTCCACTCTGCCAAGACTTTGTCGTCGAGGCCTGGATGCTGCCGTAGTTCGCGAGCTTCGAAAAGCCGTTGCCGAGCAGCTTCGATGTGCGCCGGGCGAGCAAGGTTGCCCCGATGGTGCAGGCGCGCCGGGATCGTGCGGCCCTCGAAGTTGCCGTGGTCGGTGAACTCGTACCACTCAAGTGCTGCGTCGGCTTCGGGGCCGAGCACCGCGCGAACCTCGTCGACGGTCCACGTGTGGAACAGCCCTTCGTGCCCGCGCCCATCGGCATCTGGCGAGTCGGCATCTTGGGCCGAATAGAACCCGCCGTCGGGGTGGCGTAGGTCGCGCAGCACGTATTCCACTGTCTCCTCGACGACTTGGCGATAGCGAGCTTCCCCGGTGAGCAGCGCGGCGTGCGTATAGGCACGAATGAACAACGCCTGGTCGTAGAGCATTTTTTCGAAGTGTGGCACCAGCCACTGGACATCCACCGAGTAGCGGGCGAAGCCGCCGCCGATGTGGTCATAGATGCCACCGCTGGCCATCGCATCCAACGACGTGGTGAGAATGCTCAGTCGTTGTGCATCTGCTGTCGTGGTCAGTGAGCGGGCGATGAGATCGAGACTCATGGTCGAGGGGAACTTCGGAGCAGTCCCGAAACCGCCCCACTCCGGATCGAACTGGGACGTGAGCTGAGCCAGTCCTGACTCGACGATCTCGGGTCCCGGATAGTTCGCCATCGGCAGCACGCTGGCCGAGCGTTGCAGTGCCTCGCCAAGTGCGGTGATGTTCTGGAGCAGATCGTCGGGGCGGGTGCGCCAGACCTCGTCGATCGCTGCGGTCAACTGCAGGAACGCCGGCTTGGGAAAGTAGGTTCCGCCATAGAATGGCTCGCCCTGCGGATTCATGAAGACCGTCATCGGCCAGCCGCCGCGGCCCGTCATTGCCTGCACGGCATCCATGTAGACGGCGTCGACGTCGGGGCGTTCTTCGCGATCGACCTTGATGTTGACGAACAGCCGATTCATCTGCTCGGCGACTTCAGCATCCTCGAAGCAATCGTGGGCCATGACGTGGCACCAGTGGCAGGCCGAGTAACCGACGCTCAGGAGGATAGGGACGTTGCGTTCCTTCGCTGCCGCGAACGCCTCCGGCCCCCAGGCATACCAGTCCACCGGATTGTCACGGTGCTGGCGCAGGTACGGCGAGGTCTCGTCGGCGAGCCGATTCATGTGCGTCAGGCGCCGACGGCGTGGTAGCCGCCGTCAACGTGCACGACTTCGCCGGTGGTGGCGGGGAACCAGTCGCTGAGCAGTGCCACGCAGGCCTTCGCGACAGCTGAGGAGTCGGTGACGTCCCACCCCAGCGGCGCACGGTCGTCCCAGATGTCTTCGAACTTCTTGAAGCCGGGAATGCTCTTCGCTGCCATTGTCTTGACCGGACCAGCCGCTACCAGGTTGCTGCGGATGCCCAGCGGCCCCACCTCGCGAGCCAGGTAGCGGCTGACGCTTTCCAGGGCCGACTTGGCGACACCCATCCAGTTGTAGGAGGGCCAGGCAACGGTGTTGTCGAAGTCGAGGCCCACAAATGCGCCGCCCGACGTCATCAACGGAACGAACGCCTCGGCCAGCGCCTTCAGTGAGTACGCGCTGACGTGCAGCGCGACAGCGACGTCGGCCCACTGCGGTGCGAGGAAGTCTTCGCCAAGGCACGCCTCGGGTGCAAACCCGATGCTGTGCAGAACGCCATCGACGCGGCCCCACTTCGCTGAAAGCGCATCGCGAACGGCAACGAGGTGCTCGGGGTTGGTGACGTCCAGCTCATACACGTCGACGGGCTCGGGCAGCTTTCGCCCAGTGCGTTGCGTCAGGCTGAGTGCGCGCCCGGCACCGGTGAGAACGATGTTGGCGCCTTCCTGCTGTGCCAGCAGTGCCACGCCGTATGCCAGTGAGGCGTCGGTGAGGACGCCGGTGATCACGATGTTCTTGCCGGTGAGAAGGCCCATGTCGGCGACTGTAACCGCAAGCGACCGGTGTGCAAGGCTGACCGAATGCGTATTGGCATTCTTGGAGGTACCGGCCCCGCCGGCAGCGCCCTCGCAGCGCGGCTTGCATCGGTTGGTTACGACGCGGTCATCGGCTCGCGTTCTAAGTACCGGGCAATGGAAGCGTGCGACAGCCTGGTCGAGAAGTGGCCCGATCTTGCAGGGTTGCTCTCCTACGGCGACAACGCTGCAGCGGCCGCGTGCGACCTGGTGGTCATTGCCACCCCGTGGGACTCTGCCGCCACGACTGCCCACGAGAACGAAGCGCTGCTCGACGGCAAGATCCTGATCAGCATGGCCAACGCACTCGTGCGTGTCGGCCACGAGTTCCAGCCGCTGGTGCCGCCGCGTGGCAGCGTGGCCGCTCACGTGCAGGCCGCCATGCCACACAGTCGCGTCGTTGCGGCGTTTCACCACCTACCGGCCACCGAGTTGGGCCACATCGGTGAGCCCATCGATTCCGACGTGCTGATCTGCGGCGACGACGCCGATGCAGTCCGAGTTGTCAGTGAGATCGTGGGCAAGATCCCTGGCTGCCGGCCGCTCGACGCGGGTGAGCTGTCCAACGCGATGGCTATCGAAGCCTTCACCGCCGTGTTGCTGCAGCTCAACGTGCGCTACAAGACGCGCGTGGCCCCCAAGCTGACTGGTATCAAGGGCGATCCGCGTGCGGAGAAGGCAGCGCCGAAGGCTGCCGCAGCCGCCGCCAAGGCGGCGGAGTTGGCCGCCGTGGAAGTAGCCTCACCTGCGTGACGATGCGTTTGTACGACACCGCCCGCCAGGCCGTAGTGCCCTTCGAGCCCGGTGAGCAGGTGTTGATGTACACCTGCGGGATCACGCCATACGACGCAACCCATCTGGGGCATGCGGCCACTTTCATCAACTACGACGTGCTGCAGCGCCGCCTCATCGACATGGGCCACACCGTCAAGTGCGTGCGCAACGTCACCGACGTCGACGACCCTTTGTTCGCCAAGGCGCGTGAGCTCGGTGTCCACTATCTCGATCTGGCCGCAGGTGAAGAGGCTCGCTTCGAGCGCGACATGGTGGCCCTGAACGCGCTGCCCGTCTCCAGCACTCCGCGTGCATCCAGCGCCATCCCTGACATCCGTGGGTTCATCGGCATGGTGCTCGACCGGGGCTTTGCGTACGAGGCTGGTGGGAGCGTGTACTTCGACGTCTCGAAGTTCCCGTCGTTCGGAACGGTCAGCCACTACACCGAAGCGCAAATGCTGGACTATGCCCGCGAGCGCGGCGGGAACATCGACGACCCGCACAAACGGCACCCACTCGACTTCGTGTTGTGGCATCCGTCGCTGCCTGACGAACCCAGCTGGGACACCCTGTGGGGCCCTGGTCGCCCAGGTTGGCACATCGAGTGCAGCGCTCTTGCGTTGCGTGAGCTGGGCACCACCATCGACCTGCACGGCGGCGGCAGCGACCTGATCTTCCCGCATCACGAGTGCGAGCGGGCCCAGAGCGAGGCGGCCACCGGTGAGCAGTTCGTGAAGCACTGGATGCACGTCGCGATGGTGTTCATGGATGGCCACAAGATGTCCAAGAGCCTTGGCAATCTCGTGTTCGTCGACAAGCTGCGCACCGAGTGGGATCCCCGCGCCATTCGCCTCGCGATCATCGAGCACCACTACCGTCGCGAGTGGGAGTGGGACGACACGCTGATGCCCCGCAACGCCGCTCGCCTTGACGCATGGGCCGCAACCAGCGGAGAGAGTGGCGTCGTTGAAGAGGTGCGTGCAGCGCTCGATGACGACCTCGACACGCCCTCTGCAGTCGCCGCGGTGGATGCAGCGGCTGCTGCAGGGCTGGGCGTGCATGGGGCGGCAGCACTTTTGGGCGTACAGCTCTAGAGGTTGCTGGCGACTATGCTCCGCGACATGACGTCGCAGCGCAGCAGCGCATGAGCGCTGAAGGAGCCGGAAAATTGCAGACTCGGTTCCGGCGCGTCGTGCGACCGGTCGCCAAACAACTGTGGCGGTTCCACCTCGAGGGCTTCGACCAGTTGCCCTTTGAGGGCCCAGCCATCCTGTGCCCCAACCACATAAGCTTCCTCGACTCAGCGTTCCTGATGCTGCACGTGCCTCGCAACATCAGTTTCGTCGGTAAGGCCGAGTACATGGATTCGTGGAAGACGAAGTACGTCTTCCCGGCAATGGGCATGATCCCGATCGATCGTGGTGGCGGCGACAAGAGCCAGGCCGCGCTCGATACAGCTGAGCGAGTGTTGCGCCGAGGTGAGTTCTTCGGCATCTTTCCAGAAGGCACGCGCAGCCGCGACGGGTACCTCTACAAGGGTCGCACCGGTGCCGCCCGGTTGGCACTCAAGGTCGGCTGCCCTATCTTCCCGGTCGGTGTCATCGGCACTCGCGAGATCCAGCCGCCCGATGCGAAGATGCCCAAGCTGCGTATGGACTGCACCATCAAGGTTGGCTGCCCCATCAACGCTGCCCGCTTCAAGAATCGCGGTGACGACCACATGGTGCTGCGTCAGATCACCGACGAGCTGATGTACGAGATTCGCGAGCTCACCGGCCAGGAGTACCGCAATGTGTACGCCGGCAAGACCGCCGAGACCGAGCCGTCCATCGCTGCCAAAGTCGCCACGGTCAGCGATGCCGACGCCAACCGCATCTCAGTAGGCGCCGTCAGCGCTGCCGCCGGCGACTGACCGGCTGCCTTTCTGCACGCTCAGAGAAACTGGAAGCTCGACCGCATGTACGCCAGCCGTTCGGCTTCGCGGAGACGCCACACCCGGGCATCGACCACCCGGTGCGCAGCGACCATCGTGAACAGCGCGACAGGGATTGCGTGGCTCGAGATGCCGTTGGCCGGCGCCCATTCCGACAGTGCAACGTAGGCCCCAGCGGTGAGAGCGCCCAGTGCGAGTGTGCCGACCCATGCCCAGTGCCGCCGTGACCGACTGAGGTACGCAACGAGGAACACATAGTGAAATCCGTGCACTGTGGCGATGGTGGCAGCACCAATGATGGGATTCTGGAAAATGGCGGCCGGGGCGACAAAGGCCACGGCCCACGTGAGCGACGCGGCCCGCATGCGCCATGAGCCACCACCGTCGAGTGGTTCAACGAACGCCCGCGCCAACTGCCACACGAGGGTTGCCGTGAGGGCGACGACACCGATTCGGCACAGCAGCAGCAGATCGAAATGGCGCAGCGGGGTGGAGGACAAGTCGACGGTGCGAACGAGGCCGAGCACGGTGACGAACGACGTCGCGCGAATGAAACGTCGCTCTCGCGCTCGTAGCCGGGCAGTGGCCACCTCCCCCTTGAGGGCCATCGCAACCACACCCACCTGCTGTCCGGTGTAGTGCCAGCCGAGCCACACTGCGAGGGCGACGTTGATGGCAGCCTGGCTGGACACGGGCAGCACGCTGAGAGCGAACGTGATGCCGACGCCCAGCGCGAGCGGGTATGTGACGAAAACGTGCCGGCGCTGCCGTCTGAAGTCACGCATCTCCGGATCTAGGTAGAAGAAACTCGTCATCCCCACGTGCAAGACGCCGGTGACGTAGATGAACGACGTACTCCAGAGACCGTGGTCGGGCAGCGGCCAGGTCCGCAGGACAATCGGTACGAGCAGCAGCGGAACGAAGCCGGTGATGAGTAGGACCAGCCGGAACCGGGTGTACGGGGCGAGGCGCGCGACGACCGAACCTGACGCGATGCGCTCCGCGCTCCCTTCCCCCTCCTGAATCACCAGAAAGAGGATATGCACTCAGCGGGACGGCGCCAACCCTCCATGTGGTTGAGTCGCTGATCGAGAGCTGCAATTGCCTCGGGACTGATTGGTGGCCGACCGTAGACTGACCGGACTATGGCTGAGATCACGATTTCACTTCCGGATGGTTCGCAACGCTCCCTGCCCGCAGGTGCGACCGCGACCACCCTGGCGGAGTCGATCGGTTCTCGGCTGGCCAAGGCTGCGGTCGCCGCGGTCGTCGACGGCGAGGAATGGGATCTCGGTCGCGAACTTCCTGCTGGAGCGACCGTTGCCATCATCACCTGCGACACTGAGGAAGGTCGCCACGTGCTGCGCCACAGCACGGCCCATGTGCTGGCCCAAGCCGTCACACAGCTGTTTCCGGGCGCCAAGTATTCGATCGGCCCCGCCATCAACGACGGGTTCTACTACGACTTCGAGTTGCCTGACGGTCGCACGTTCAACGAAGCCGATCTTGTGTCGATCGATGCGCGCATGCGCGAGATCATGAAGGCCGATCAGCCGTTCGTTCGCGACGAGCTGCTCGCTGCGGAAGCACTGAAGGTGTTCGCCGACCAGCCGTACAAGTGCGAGATCATCGAGCGAGTCAGCAGCGGCGCCGCCGACAACGACGACGCTGGAGAGATTGGCAGTGGCGAGACCATCAGCGTGTACCGCAACACGCCCGAGTTCGTCGATCTCTGTCGTGGCCCGCACGTGCCGGGTACCGCCAAGCTGGGCCACTTCAAGCTGATGAAGGTCGCCGGCGCGTACTGGCGCGGCAACGAGAAAGGCCCGATGCTGCAGCGGATCTACGGCACGGCTTGGGAATCGAAGTCGGCGCTCGACGAGCACCTGCATCGCTTGGAGGAGGCCGAGAAGCGCGACCATCGCAAGCTGGCAACGGAGCTCGATCTGCTGAGCTTCCCCCACGAGTTGGGCGGCGGGCTGGCCGTGTGGCACCCGAAGGGCGCCATCGTGCGCAAGCTGATGGAGGACTACAGCCGCGAGCGCCACATGAATGGTGGCTACCAGTTCGTCTTCACGCCGCACCTGGCCAACGCCAATTTGTTCGAGACGTCGGGTCACCTCAGTTGGTACAAGGACGGCATGTACCCGCCGATGGAGATGGACAACGGCACGTACTACATGAAGCCGATGAACTGCCCGATGCATTGCCTCATCTTCCGCAGTCGTCAGCGCAGCTATCGCGAGCTGCCACTGCGCTTGTTCGAACTGGGCACGGTCTATCGGTACGAGCGGGCCGGCACGTTGCATGGCCTGATGCGCATTCGTGGCTTCACGCAGGACGACAGCCACATCTTCTGCATGCCCGAGCAGGCAGCCGACGAGATCAAGTCGCTGCTCGACTTCGTCATCAGCGTGTTGAAGGCGTTCGGTTTCACCGAGTTCACCGCCAACCTCAGCACCAAGGATCCGCTGAAGTTCGCCGGCGACGATGATGCGTGGGATCTCGCTACCGATGCCCTGCGCGGTGCGTTGGAGGATTACGGCCTGGAGTACAAGATCAAGGAGGGCGACGCCGCCTTCTACGGTCCAAAGATCGATATCGACGTCAAGGATGCCATCGGCCGCACGTGGCAGCTGTCGACCATCCAGTACGACTTCAACCTGCCCGAGCGCTTCGAGCTGGAATACGTCGGTGCCGACAGCGCCCGCCACCGCCCGATCATGTTGCACCGGGCGTTGTTCGGTTCCGTCGAGCGCTTCTTCGGTGTGCTCGTCGAGCACTACGCGGGCGCGTTCCCTACTTGGATGGCCCCGTCGCAGGCGCGGGTGTTGCCTGTCGCCGCCGCTCACCAGGAGTATGCCGACCTTGTCGTCAAGCGACTGCAGAGCGAAGGCTTCCGAGTGGATGCCACTGACGCGAGCGACCAGCTTGGTAAGCGGATTCGAACGGCCAAGATGGAGAAGCTGCCGTACGTGTTGGTGGTGGGTGACGATGATGTCGCCAACAGCTCGCTCGGTGTCAACCCGCGCGGTGGCGACGTCGAGCGCGGCGTCGGCCTCGACGAGTTCGTCGCTCGTCTGCACGCCGAAATCGCCGCTCAACTCGCCAACGTCTGAACCTCACGGAGCGGCGCAGGTGATGCCGTGCCCCTACTTGGACGTTCACAATCGCACATGTCGCGGCCTGACCTCGGTGTGATTCAGTGGGGCCGCGACACGTGCAATTGTGATTGGTCAGGTGATGCCGCGCAACAGGTGGCGTTGAAGTTCGGAGGGGTCTGCGGGCACGCCGTGCGCATGGAACCATGTGCAGATGTTCTCGCAGTCGCGACGGAGGAACTCGAAGCCCTGCGGGTTGCCGACGATGTCGACCGCCTGCGGGACATCGATCAGCACCAGCCGCCCGTGGTGCACGAGGATGTTGTAGGCCGACAGGTCGCCATGGGCGTAGCCGGCTTCGGCCAGCTTTGTCAGCGCGTCACGGAGCTGGCCGAACAGGTCGTCGCCTTGCTCGAATGTCGGACGCAGATGGGCAAGCCGCGGCGCTGCGATGCCGTTGCCATTGCCGTCATCGTCGCCGATGAATTCCATGACCAGTTCCGTGCCGGAGAGCTGCACCGGATAGGGGACGGCGGCACCCGCGGACCACAGTGCGCTGAGCACCGCGAATTCAGCCGATGCCCACTGGCCCGCAATGAGGTCGCGACCGAACTCCGTGAGCGTTGCCATTGCCCTGGTCTCTCGGCTTCGGCGCACGCGCCGACCTTCGAGGTAACCGGCGTCTCGATGGAACATGCGGTGCTGGGCACTGCGGTACTGCTTCACCGCCATCAGCGTTGCCGTGCCCTGGTGCTCGCGACGCAGCAGTGAGACGTCTGCCTCCTTGCCGGTCTTCATGACGCCGAGATCGGTATCGATGGCGTTGGCGGAGGTGATCACCCACGCAGGCACGGGCGAAGGCCCGTGCGAGGAATCGTTATAGGTACTCCAGTTCGGCTCGACGTCGGGTTCGTTGTCGAGGTCGTTGGCTTGAAAAGTTGGAATGGATGGAAGATCGGTGAAATCGTCGTCGTCGAATCGACGGCGGGAACGCGTGGCCACTGGTGGGCTCCTTGATGGGTTCGGTGCGGACAGTTCTGGCGCCGAGCCGGCCGTGATGGTCTGTGTGAGAGCTGGGTGCCTAGTGGAGAACGGGGGCGCGGAACTGGGAGGGGACAGTTGTCATGTCGCCACCTCCCTTTCGTCTCGCGCCGGCGGCGTTTCCGACCGAACAACTGCAACTTACCGTGTGCATTCGAGGGGTGCCAGCTAATTTCTACGTGTGACTCAACTCGATCGCATCTGGAATGGCTGGCGCTCGCAGTACGTGAATTCGGCGGGGGCCCGCGAGGTCGGCGCAGTGGGGAGTGTGTTCACGCAGATCCTCGCGTCCGGGCTCGACGACGAGGTCACGCATGTCGTGCACCGTGGCGCATACACCTTCGCCATTCTCAACGCGTTTCCGTACACGTCGGGCCACCTGATGGTGTTGCCGTACCGCGAGGTCGGCAATCTCGAAGAGCTGAGCGCGGAGGAGGCCGAGGAGCTGTGGCCAACGGTGACAGATGCTGTACGCGCAGTGAAGGCCGCCTACACGCCCGGTGGCGTCAATGTCGGTATCAACATGGGCCGCGCCGCGGGCGGCAGCATCAGCGAGCACCTGCATGTGCACGTCGTGCCCCGGTGGAGCGGTGACGGCAACTTCATGACGGCCATCGCTGAAGCGCGCACGCTGCCCGAGCCACTGTCGCTCTCCGCCGCCAAGCTGCGGACGGCGTGGCCCAGATGACGCTGGAAGTTCGCCAGCTCCTACCCGGCGACGACACAGCCGTTGCCGGCGCCATCGTGCAAGGCGCGTACTTTCGGCTACCGGGCTACCCGCGCGACGTGGAGTACGACCTGCTTATCGCGGACGTCGCCGGCCGTGCCCACGAGTCGTGCGTGGTTGTCGCTGTGGTCGATGGGCAGCTTGTGGGATGTCTGACGTATGTGGCGGACATGAGCGGCCCCTACGGCGAGTTCGATGATGATGATGCCGCCAGCTTCCGCTACTTCGGCGTCGACCCATCGGCGCAGGGCATCGGCGTCGGCGAAGCAATGGTGCAGTGGTGTGTCGACACGGCGGCCGCCGCAGGACGGCAGAGGATTCGCATCCACACGTTGGAGTCGATGCCCGCAGCCCAACGGCTCTACCTTCGCATGGGCTTCCTGCGCGACCCGGACAACGACGAAGAGTGGGATGGCATCACGGGTTTGGCCTTCGTCTACCATTGCTGAGACGTCGGATCGTGTGAGACTGCAACCATGCGCGCAGTCGTCCTTCACACTCACGGTGGCCCAGAAGTCCTGACGATCGAGGAAGTCGCTGATCCGATTCCCGGGCCCGACGAAGTGTTGGTGAAGGTCGCCGCCACGGCGCTCAATCGTGCTGACCTGCTGCAGCGGATGGGGCTCTACCCTGACCCCCGACGGTTGCAGCCAGAGATTCCTGGGCTCGAGTTCGCCGGCACGGTGGTGGGCAGGGGAGCTCGGGCAACGATGTGGCAGCTTGGCGATCGGGTGATGGGCATCGAAGCCGGCGGAGCGTACGCAGAGATGATCTGTACCCATGAACGCCAACTGATGGCGGTGCCCGCATCGCTTTCATTGGAGGATGCGGCAGCTGTTCCAGAGGTGTTCCTCACAGCGTGGGACGCGCTCGTGGTGCAGGGAGGTCTGACCAGTGGTCGCTGGGCGCTGGTGCACGCGGGTGCATCCGGTGTGGGCACCGCCTCCATCCAGATCGCGAAGGCCATCGGCGCTCGGATTGCGGTCACCTGCTCGGCCGGGAAGGCCGAGCTGTGTCGTTCGCTAGGTGCTGATCTGGTGTTCGATCGATCGCCCGACGACTGGTTGGCGCAGGCGATTGCCGCAGTGCCGGGAGGCTTTGACACGATCCTCGATGTCGTCGGCGGCGAGGAGATCGATCGCAATCTGCAAGCCGTGGCCCAGCGCGGCACGATCGTGCAGGTCGGGCTGATGGGTGGAGGGAGCGTGCAGGTCAACGTCGGGCTGCTGATGGGCAAGCGCGCTCATTGGATCGGTACCACCTTGCGTGCGCGGCCGATCGAGGAGAAGGTCGCCGTCACTCGACGGTTCGCCGCCGAGATGCTGCCGCTGTTCGACGACGGTCGCATGCGCCCAGTGATCGACCGTCGGTTCCGCTTCGAGGAGATCGCCGCCGCCCACGAGCTGATGGCGAGCAACGCCAACGCCGGCAAGATCGTGATCACAGTTGGCTGAGTGCGGTCACTCGACGGTGACGCGAATGGTGTGATAGCCGGTGGCGCCGTTGGGAGCGACGGGGGTCTGCAACTCGGTCTGCGTTTCACCGGTCTTGTCGGTGGCGCGCACGCGCAGCGTGTACTTGCCCGGAGTCGGGTCCCATTCGAGCAGCCACTGCCTCCAGGTGTCGTTGCTGACATCGGCGGCCAGTGTGGCCACCTGCCAGGGGCCATCATCGACCTGCACTTCCACTTGCTCGATACCACGGTGCTGCGCCCACGCCACTCCGGCGATCGCCTGCTTCCCGACCGTCACGTTGCGGGTGCGGGGTACGTCGATCCGTGACTGCGTCTTCACCGGGCCGAGTGCTGCCCACCCACGCGGCACCCAATAGCCCTCGTCGTCCCACGAGGTGAGTTTGATCTCGGCCAGCCACTTGGTGGCACTCACATAGCCGTACAGACCGGGCACCACGAGACGGGCCGGGTAGCCATGCTCGAGCGGCAGCGTCTCACCGTTCATTCCGATTGCCACCATCGCCTCGCGCCCGTCGAAGGCAACCTCCACGGGAAAGCCGCACGTCCACCCGTCGAGGCTGGTGCTGTAGACCTGCTCAGCATCGGACTGGACACCCGCCTTGTCCAGCAGGTCGCGTAGCATCACGCCACGAAAGACGGCGTTGCCGATGAGGTCGCCGCCGACCTCGTTCGACACGCAGCAGAGTGTGACCGTACGTTCCACCTGCGGCAAGGCCAGCAGGTCGGCGTACGTGAACTTCATCGGTGTGTCGACCATGCCCTTGATCTCGAAGCACCAGCTGTCGATGTCGACGTTGGGAAATGAGAGCGCAGTGTCGATTCGGTAGAACTCGTCGGTGGGCGTGAGAAAGGCCGTCTCGTCGAACAGTTCTGCGTCAGGCGGGATGTCCTGCGTCTGGGCGGGCGCGTCGATGCCCGGCGCGTCGAGGGCCGGTGCGACGATGGCGGGCAGCGGCGTCCGAATGCTCTGGCGGATCTGGTCGACTCTGCGGTCCTCGATGCCCCGCGCCATGCCGCCGCCCACCACGGCACCAGCGGCGGAGACGCCGCCCGTCATCAAGAACTGTCGACGGTTCCAGCCGGTGGTTGATGCAGCGCCAGCCGCCGTTTCACCAGCGCGGGGTTGTACGAGTCGGTACAGCACAGCCGCTCCTGCAATCGCACCGAGAACGCTGGGGACTGCGGCTCCGATGCTCTCGCCCGGACGGCCGGCAGCCGCAACCGAACCGACAACACCGAAGAGGGCGATGCCGGCCACTCCCAACCAGATGCGGCGGGCCGCCAGCAGGCCGACGCCCAGGGCGGCGATGGCGAGGATGCTGACGATGCCGATACGAAGTGCGAGCTTGTCGTCGGTGCCGAACCACGCGATCGCCTGTTCTTTGAGCCACAACGGGGTGTGGTCGATGACCTCACTGCCGACGGCATCGATGGGCGAGACGACCTTGGTGATCGCGGCGACGAGCATGCCGACGGTGACGGCAAGTCCGCCGGCAGCCAGGCCGGACAACGCAGCAAATTTGCGGGGAATGGTGCTGTTCATACGTGCTCCTTGGGGGGATACCAGAGATGTACGTCGCCACCTGGGCCGTTGCCCAGCCAGATCTGTCCGCCGTGTTGTTGCACAAGGGCACGAGTGATGGCGAGGCCGAGGCCGGCATGGCCGGTACGTGTGGCCCGCGCGGGATCGGCGCGGGTGAATGGATCAAATGCCTGGTCGCGGAAGTCGGCTGGAAAGCCTTCGCCCTCGTCGGCGACGACGACCGATACTCCCTCGTCGGTGCCTGCGACAGTGACGGTGATGAGGCCGCCGGCAGGGGAGTGGCGGATGGCGTTCTCCACCAAATTGCGCAGGCCGCGGCTGACGTCCAGCTGATTCGCAGTCACGTTGCCAGGGCCATCTGCGAATAGCTCCATCCGTAGGCCGCGACGGTCGGCGACGGGTGTGAGCGCTTCGACAGCCTCATGTGCGATCTCAGCGACTGAAACCGTCTCGCGTGCATGCGTCCGCTGACCGGATTCGATGCGAGCGAACTCGACGAGCTGGTCCAACAGTGCTTCCACGTTGTCCAGTTCGTTGCCGACCACCCCGAGGTATCGGTGTGGGTCAGGAGCGATTCCATCCTGCAAGCTTTCGACGGCCGCGCGCATCGCAGCGAGTGGTGTGCGAAGGTCGTGCCCAATGCTGGTGAAGAGCATCTGGCGGGCAGCTGCCAGACGGTTGCGTTCTTCGGCGGCGGCCTGCAACGAGTTGACCATTTCGTCCACGGCGGCCGCCGCGCGGCCGACCTCGTCCTTGCGCTGAATCTCGGTACGCGCCGTGAAGTCCCCGGCAGCGACCTGCTCGGCAACGTCACCGAGGCGAGCGATGTCACGGGCGAGCGGCCGGGTGAGCTGCGAGCCGACGACCAACGCAATACCGCATGACAGCACCAGCACGACGAGGAACAGCCGATAGTCGTGAGTGGAGAGGAACATCGCGTTCGATGCTGCCGACGTGGTCACCGCACCCAATGCCAGCGAACACAGGCCAACCACGAGCGCAGCGCCGGCGACGCTGGCTCGGCTGGACACCCATCGACGCAGCAATGGCACCAGCGCGGCGGTCACAACTGCCGGTGCAGCAAGGATCGCCAGCAGGTGCCAACGGTCGCCGGCGGTGGCAGGTGCCAACAGCACCTCTGCGAGCACGGCCGCGCCTACGACAAGCGCAGCCAGCCAGAGTACGAGCCGCCAGTTCACGGCTCGAACCGGTAGCCCACGCCCCACACCGTGGTGATCCACCGGGCCTGTTCGGGGTTGGCCTCGATCTTGATGCGCAGGCGGCGCACGTGCACTGTGACCGTGGCTGGGTCTTGGAAGTCAGGTGACGAATCCCACACATGATGCAGGAGTTGTGCGCGCGAAAACACTTGGCGGGGAGCCTGCGCGAGGAAGGCGAGAAGGTCGAACTCCTTGGCGGTCAGCGAAATCGACGAACCGGCGACGAAGACCTCCCGCGCCGGCAGATCGATGCGCAATCCACCCTCGAACTCGAGCGCAGCGGAGGTGGCCGCTGCCGCTTGCGCACGACGGAGCACCGTCCGCACTCGGGCCACCAACTCACGTGGAGAGAAGGGCTTGGAGATGTAGTCATCGGCGCCGAGCTCGAGGCCGAGCACCCGATCGGATTCCTCCACCCGGGCGGTGAGCAGAATGACCGGAACACGATCGCGGCCTGAGCCGCGCAGAAAATCAAGTCCAGAGGCACCCGGCAACATGATGTCGAGCACGATGAGGTCAGGTTGGAACTCGGCCACCGCGTCGGCGACCAGATCTCCGCGATCCAACTCTCGGACCTCATAGCCGTCACGCATGAGGTACTGCGCGACGACCTCTCGGACAGTGGGTTCGTCGTCGACGACAAGGATTCGCTGCGCAGCCATTGCCGCACACCATACGGACGAACGAACCCGCGGAGAATGACCCTGACGCAGAGTTTCTCGGATGTTTCGTAGACCGTGCGCTGTTCTTCAGCGGTTGGTGATCGGCACGTAGTCGCGGGTGCCTTCGCCGGTGTACCACTGCCGGGGACGACTGATCTTTTGTTCCTTGTCGCCCAGCAGTTCCTGCCAGTGGGCCAACCAACCAACGGTGCGCGGGATTGCGAACAGCACGGTGAACATGGCGACCGGGAAACCGAGCGCCTGATAGATGAGGCCGGAGTAGAAGTCGACATTGGGGTACAGCTTGCGCTCGACGAAGTACGGGTCGCTGAGGGCGGTCTCTTCCAACTTCAGGGCAATGTCGAGCAGCGGGTTCTTGCCGGTGACCTCGAAGACGTCGTAGGCGGTCTTCTTGATGATGGTGGCCCGCGGATCGAAGTTCTTGTACACGCGGTGACCGAAGCCCATCAGGCGGGTGCCGTTGCCGCTCTTCACGTCCTCGATGAACGCAGGCACGTTCTCGATGCTGCCGATCTCGGTGAGCATGCGTACAACCGCTTCGTTGGCGCCACCGTGTAGCGGGCCGTAGAGAGCCGAGGCGGCGGCCGCCGCCGAGGAGTACGGGTCGGCGTGGCTGGACCCAACGACGCGCATGGCCGTGGTGCCGCAGTTCTGCTCGTGATCGGCGTGGAGAATGAACAGCACGTCCATTGCCCGCTCGAGACGCGGGTCGATCTCGTAGTCGCCGATGCGCCACATCATGTTGAGGAAGTTGCCTGGGAACGACAGCTCGTTGTCGGGGTACACGAAGGGCAAGCCGACCGAGAAGCGATAGCACATGGCAGCCAGCGTGGGCATCTTGGCGATCAGGCGCAGGATCTGCTTGTCGCGATTCTCCTTGTCGTGGATGTCCTTGGCGTCGTTGTAGAACGTGCCCAAAGCACCCATGGCGCTGACGAGCATCCCCATCGGGTGTGCGTCGTAGTGGAATCCGTCGACGAAACGCTTACGCATGTTCTCGTGGATGAAGGTGTGATGGATGACGTCGTCGTTCCACTTCGCCAGCTGCGGGGCGTCGGGCAGCTCACCGTTGAGCAGCAGGTACGCCACTTCGAGGTAGGTGCTCTTCTCGGCAAGCTGCTCGATGGGGTAGCCACGATAGCGCAGAATGCCCTGATCACCATCGAGGTACGTGATTGCGCTCTTGCACGCCGCGGTCTGCATGTATGCCGGGTCGTAGATGAACAGCGACGGATCAAGCTCTCGAACGGCCGCCGCCGGAAAGACGCCGCCCTCGATGGGAACGGTGACCGTCTTCCCCGTGCGATCGTCGGTGATGGTGATGGTGTCGGGCATGTTGTTCCCCTCGGTGACACGACGTGGTTGGTGAGGGCTTTTGTCCCCCGAAGGTTGAGACTAGCGGCGAGGGGTCTTCAGTGTCCCAACCGGCAGCCACATCTGTTCGGC
>JBBQMG010000087.1:0-17079 GCA_038328705.1 Acidimicrobiales bacterium
TCTCGCGGTACAGGTCGTCCAAGCCGGGCATGGTGTCTCCTCGACGGTTCAGAATCCGAAGATATCGCTGGCGCCGTCGAGTGCGTCGGCGAGCGTGTCGACGTCGGCGGTGTCGTTGTACAGGTAGAAGCTGGCGCGAGCCGTGGCGGCGACACCCAGCAGGCGCATCAGCGGCTTGGCGCAGTGGTGGCCGGCGCGTACACACACGTTGCGCTGGTCGAGCACCTGGCTGAGATCGTGCGGGTGAATGTCGCGGAAACCGAAGCTGAAGGTGGCACCGCGCATCTCGACGTTGCACGGGCCGTGCAACTGGATGTCGCTGCCGAAGCGTTCGGTGAGCGACTGCATTGCGTACGACGCGACTTCGATCTCGTGCTGGCGAATGTTGGCCATGCCCAGGCCGGCGAGGAAGTCGACGGCCGCGCCGAGGCCGACAACCTCGGTGATGGGCGGCGTGCCGGCCTCGAACTTGGCCGGCAGCTCGGCGGTGGTGAAGCCGTCGAGGCGCACGTCGGCGATCATGTTGCCGCCGCCCAGGAATGGGGGCATTGCCTCCAGGAGTTCCTCGCGACCCCACAGCACGCCGACACCTGACGGGCCACACATCTTGTGACCACTGAAGGCCATGAAGTCGGCGCCCCAGGCCTGTACGTCGGTGACGTTGTGCGGTACGTACTGGCAGCCGTCGACGATTGCCAGCGCGCCAGCCGCGTGCGCGGCGGTGCACAGCTGCTGCACCGGCGTGATGGTGCCCAGGACGTTGCTCATCGCGGTGAAGCTGAACACCTTCGCCCCGTCGAGCAGCGCCGGCAGATCGGTGAGGTCGAGCTGCCCGTCGGCGGTGAGCGGCACCCAGCGCAACACGATGCCGCGCTCGGCCACCAGCATGTGCCACGGCACGATGTTGGCGTGGTGCTCCATGTGCGTCAGCACGACGACGTCGCCGGCCTGCAGGTTGGCACGACCCCATGAGTACGCCAGCAGGTTCAGCGACTCGGTGGTGTTCTTGGTGAAGATGATTTCGTGAGCGCGGCGAGCGTTGATGAAGTGCTGGACCTTGGTGCGGGCACCCTCGTAGAGGTCGGTCGCTTCTGCGGCTAGTGAGTATGCGCTGCGGTTGATCGGTGCGTACGACTGCTCCATGAAAGTGCTCATCGCATCGATGACCACCTGCGGTTTTTGCGCGGTGTTGGCCGAGTCGAGATACACCAGCGGCTGCCCGTTGATCTCGCGCTGCAGCACCGGGAACAGCTGCTTGATCGCCACGACATCGAGGGAGGACGGGATGCTCACTTGAACGCCTCGTACCCGTCTCGCTCGAGCTGAGCGGCCAGTTCCATGCCGCCGCTGGCAACGATGCGACCTTCCACCATGATGTGCACCTGGTCGGGTGCGACCTCGTCGAGCAGGCGCTGGTAGTGCGTGATCAGCACGACGCCCATGCTGGGGCGGTCGACGCGGATCTCGCGGATGCCCTTGGCGACAATGCGCAGCGCGTCGATGTCGAGCCCGCTGTCGGTCTCGTCGAGGATGGCGAGTTCGGGTTCGAGGATGGCCATCTGCATGATCTCGTTGCGCTTCTTCTCGCCGCCGCTGAACCCTTCGTTGAGGTAGCGGTCGACGAACGAGCTGTCCATGCCCAGGCGCTTCATCCAGTCCATGGTGGCCAGGCGTAGTTCGAGCACACTGAGGTCGAGGCCTTTTCGGGCCGACAGCGCTTGGCGCAGGAACTGGATCACCGACACGCCGGGAATCTCCTGCGGGTACTGGAATGCGAGGAACATGCCGGACTTGGCCCGTACGTCGGTGGGCCACTCGGTGACGTCGTCGCCGTGGAAGTAGATGCGACCATCGGTGACTTCGTACTCCGGTGACGCCATCAGCGTGCTGGCCAGCGTGCTCTTGCCCGAGCCGTTGGGGCCCATGATTGCGTGCACTTCGCCAGCGGCGACGGTGAGCGAAAGGCCCTGCAGAATGTCGTCGGCGTCGCCCTCATCGGTGATGGGCCGGGCGTGCAGATTGTCGATTCGGAAGAGCTCGGTCACACCGGCCATTCTAGTGGACGTCGGCTATTTCCCCTATCGCCGTAGTGGAAATTCCGGCCCCGGTCGGTGATGGTCAGTCGCGGGCCAGTGGACCGGAACGTACGCGACCAGATCGTCGAGGAGGGCGGAGAGCGCGGCAGGGTCGGTTCGGGGGTGTACGACGCAGATTCGCAGGCATGCCTCGTCGTTCCACGAGGTGGGCACGATCAGGAACTGGCCCTCACTTGCTCGGCGTTTGCTCCACTCCAGGTAATGGTCGCGTGTCCAGCCATTGCGTGTGAACAGCACGATCGACAGCTCTGGGTCCTGCAGCAGGTGGAACTCGGGTCGGGCAGCGACCTCGTCGGCGAAAGCGCGGGCGGTGGTGATGGCGCCGTCGACCGCATCGGTGTAGGCCTGGGTGCCGTAGGTGGCCAGACCGAACCACAGCGGTAGGCCGCGGGCGCGTCGCGACAGGTGGTAGGCGTAGTCGCTGGGGTTCCAATCGCCGCGGTTCACCGCGTCGAGGTAGGCCCCGTGCTGTGCGTGCGTAGCTGCGGCGGGCGTTGGGTCGCGGTAGACGAGCGCTGCACAGTCGTAGGGGGCGAACAGCCACTTGTGTGGGTCGACGCCGAAGCTGTCGGCGCGCTCGATGCCGTTGAACCGCCCGCGGACGATGTCGCTGCACAGCGCTGCGAGGCCATAGGCGCCGTCGACGTGCATCCACAGTCGGCGCGTTGCGCACACGTCGGCGATTGCGTCCAGCTCGTCGATGATTCCCGCGTTCGTCGTGCCGGCGGTTGCCACCACGGCGAAGACATCGTCGCTGTTGTGGGCGGCCAGTGCGGCCTCCAGCGCGGCGCCTGTCATGCGCCCCTGGGGGTCAGGGTGAACGGCCAACACGTCGACGTCCATCACCCGTGCCGCGGCGCGCACAGAGGCGTGCACCTCGCCGGTGAGTGCAACGGTGAAGCGAGTGGGTCGTTCGCCGCGGGAAGCCGTGAAGGCTTCGCGGGCAGTGGCGAGCGCGCTGAGGTTGGCGGCCGAACCGCCCGAGACGAACACTCCGCCAGCCGTTGCGGGAAAGCCGGCGAGGTCCGCGAGCCAGCGCAGTGCTTGGTTCTCGGCGGCGATGGCGCCCGCACCGGCTTCCCAGTTGCCACCGAAGATGGACGAGGCGCTGACCACCAGGTCGAACATCGTCGACGCAATCGATGGAGCGGTGGGTACGTACGCCAGGTTCATGGGGTCGTCCATCGGCCGACATGCGGGCATCAGCACGTCGCGGAAGAGGTGCAGTGCCTCCAACCCGCCAACACCTTCGGGCGTGATCGCATGGGCAAGCGCTTCTGCCAGCTCGTCGGCTGGCTGTGCGCCCCAGTGGGTTTCCTTCGCCAGCCGTAGGCGTTCGATGGCGTACCCGATGACCGAGTGTGCGAAGAGGTTCGTCTCGTCGTCCCACGTGTGCATCGATGGTGCCATCGGTCGTCCTTCTGGAGAGGCCTTCGAATAGTTCGGCCCCAAAGTACTACGTGCCATGAGTGTCACGTGCCCTGAGCGCGCAGCGCCTTCCACAGCTCTGGGTACGAGCGGTACTCGAACGACGGGTCGATGTATCCGGCCTCGCGCAGTGCCGTGTCCAGCTTGGGCAGGTTGCGGAACGGCACCCCGCTGTCGACGTGGTGGGGGAGGTGGTAGCCGATGCGGTACGGCACAACCATGAAGCGGGCCAACGGGTGCTGTAGCACGGCGTGCGTGGTCTCGCGACGGTCCTTGGAAGCCATCATGCCGCCGTGCTCGGCAACCGAGCGCAACCTGTTGATGACGCGCCAGACGGTGAGGTAGGGGCCGAGCCAGAAGACCGGGTAGAGCCACCAGGATCCGCTGGCAATCGCGGTAGCGAGCAGAACTGCCTGCACGCTGATGATCTTCCAGAACGTGCGCCGCACTCGCAGGTCGGGGCTGCGTGCGCCGGCCAGGAATTGGCGCATCAGCTTGATGCCGGTGCGGCCGGTTGCGTCGCGGGTGAGCTTGCGGCGAAAGCTGGCAGTCGAAATGGGGTAGCGCGCGTACAGTGCCATGTCGGGCTCGTCGGGCCCGAACTCCTGCCGGTGGTGCGCAGCGTGTACGCGGCGGTAGCCATCGACATTCGTCAACGATGGGTATCCCAACAGCCAGCGCCCGGCGAAGTCGTTCAGCCGCTTGTCGCTGAACAGCAAGCGGTGCGCGGCATCATGCATCAGCGAGAGGTATTGAGCGAACGTACGGCCCATCAGCAGGAATGTGGTGGGCCAGATCCAGGGAGCGAACGCAACTGTCGACCACAGCACCAAGCCGGTCTGCACATAGAGGAACAGCACGGACCACGCGTTGCGCCAAGAGGGAATTCGGCGCAGTTGCTCGCGAAACGCGGGCTGCGGCCGACCATCGGCGCGAATGAACTCGGTCTCGCGACACACCGGAAGTTCGGTCTTCACCATCCCCGACACGCCAAGGATTCTACGACCGACCCGCCGCCGAAGAGCATCCCACTGGAGGGTTCCAACGACCTGTGGAGGTGTTGGAACCCTCCATTGGGCTTGGGCTTGGGGTCAGCGGCCGAGGAGGTCTTCTTTCCAGGCTCGGAAGCGAGCGTGCACTGCGCCGCTGGGGCCGGCGCCTTCGCCGTTGGCGCCGTCTTCTTCGGGGCGCAGGCGATACGAGTGTTGCACGGCGAGGTCATCGGTGGCGATGGCCAGGTAGCGGGCATCGCCCACGGCCGGCCCGGCTCGCCACAACAACCAGCGGTCGATACGGCGCTTGTATTCGGCTTCCGGTGCACCCTCCAGGTCGTCGCCGAGAGTACGCAGTGCTGGCGGCGCCTCTACCCACGCCGAGGCGACGATGTTGCGGTCGCGGGTGGGGGTGTCGGGCAGGTCGGCGGTGTGGACCGGTGTGTGGTCGGCGGGGCGTTGGTCGTAGCGCAGCGGCTCACCAGCCACGGTCCACCCACTCCTCGAGGTGCGGCCGCTCGGCGCCGATGGTGGTGCTGACACCGTGGCCGGGCATCACGATCGTCTCGGCCGGCAACGTGAACAGCCGATTGTCGAGCGACTGGATGATCGTGTCGAAGTTGCCCTCCTTCGACTTGGTGTTACCGGGGCCACCGGGGAACAGCGTGTCGCCCGTGAAGACCAACGGCGCGCCCTCGACACGGAAGCTGACCGAACCCGGCGTGTGGCCTGGGTTGTGGATTGCATGCAGTCGCAGACGCCCGACTTCGATGACGTCGGCGTCCTCGATGAACACGTCGTAGCCGACGTCCTTGAGCATCTCGGCGTCCTGGCTCATCACGGCGACTTCGTACCCGGCTTCACGGATGGCGGGCACGGCTTGGATGTGGTCCCAGTGGCCGTGCGTTTCCAGGACTCGGCGCACACCCAGCCCCTGACACATCTCCAGCAGCTGTTCGTGTTCGTTGGCGGCATCGATGAGCACCGCGTCGCCCGTCTCTCGGCACCGGAGCACGAACACATTGTTGGCGTACGGCCCGACGACGACTCGGTGAATCTCCAAGCGGCCATCGGCCCAGTGCAAGGTGGTCATCGCGCCACGCTACTGCGGTCGAACCACGTCATGCCCTGAGCGGGTCGTACGCAGTCAACGCATCACGTGGTGGCGAATTGCGACGGGTACGTTGGGCACATGCAGACCACCGACCCAACACTGTGGAGTGCCAGCGAGCAGGCGGCAGCGATTCGTCAAGGCCGGCTGGGTAGCGAGGAACTTCTCGACCTGTTTCTCGCTCGCATCGCTGCGGTCGACACACAGGTGAACGCGGTGTGCACGTTGGCGGTGGAACCCGCGAGGGAACGGTGTCGCGCGGCCGACGCAGCGACTGCCCGTGGCGAGTCGTGGGGGCCATTGCATGGGCTGCCGCTGACGATCAAGGATGCGATCGCGACCGCGGACATTCGCTCCACCGGTGGCGCAACGATTCTGAGCGACCACGTGCCGACCACCGATGCGCCGGCCGTCGCCGCGCTTAAAGCCGCCGGTGCGATCGTGTTCGGCAAGACGAATCTGCCCGAGTGGTCGGGTGATTGGCAGAGCTTCAACGAGATGTTCGGCACCACCAACAATCCGTGGGCGCTCACGCACACGCCCGGTGGCTCGTCGGGTGGTGCGGCCGCCGCTGTCGCCTGTGGCATGACCAGCTTCGAACTCGGCACCGACATCGGCGGCTCGGTGCGCGTGCCGTCAGCGTTCTGCGGCGTGTGGGGCCACAAGCCCAGCTTCGGCATCATCCCCACACTTGGATATCTCGACGAGCCGGGCGGTGGCGGCACCGAGAGCGATGTCAACATTTTCGGCCCCATCGCTCGCAGCGCAGCGGATTTGCGACTGTTGGTCGACGTGCTCGCGCAGCCGACGCAAGAGCGGTCGACGGCGTGGAGCCTGCACCTTCCCGAGCCGACGGTGACGTCGCTGCAAGGTCTGCGTGTCGCCGCGTGGTTCGACGAACCCGAGCTGGAAATCGACAGTCAGATGTCAACGGTGCTGCACGAAGCTGCGGCAGCGGTGGAGAACTCCGGTTCGGTAGTCGACCGCACGGCACGCCCCGATATCGATGCACGCACTGCGTGGCGCAACGGGGCGCGGCTGATCGGCGCGGCCGTTTCAGTGAGCGACGAGAGCGCGCCGCTGACCCACCACCAGTGGCTGCACATGAACCGTGAGCGCGCACGCGCCCGGGTCGCGTGGGCCGAGTTCTTCACCGACTTCGACGTGCTGCTGTGCCCGATCACCATCGTGACCGCGTTCCCGCATTTGCAGGAGGGTCTGTGGAGCAATCGGCGCATCACGGTCAATGGACGCGAACGCAGCTACGTGGAGATCGAGGGTTGGCCGGCGCTCATCGGAAGTGCCTACCTGCCCAGCACATCGGTGCCGGTTGGCCGCACGGTTGCCGGGTTGCCGGTGGGTATGCAGGTGGTCGCACCCTTCCTGCAGGACCGCACCGCGCTCCAGGTCGGGGAATGGATCGGCCATCTGGTCGGCGGTTACCAACCGCCGCCGATTGTTACATAACTTCGCTGGTCACACAGCGACTTTGGCAATCGGGCCGTTTTGCGGGCGATGTCATGTTACGGTTACATGTCGTTTGTGACGAGAGCTGCATTCGACACACATTCCGCGGGCTCGGAAACCAAGGAGTCATCTCATGCATGCACCTCGTTCGCTCGGCGCCTACGGCTTCACTCTTCTTCTCGGCATGTTCGGCGGCTGTGGTGTGATCGAGAAGTGCGCGGCGCCGTCGGTGAGCGCTCCTCTCGACATCAGCTACCAGTGCACCGACCTCGTCAACGGCGCACGGGCCGAGGCTGGCCTCGCTGCTGTCACCGTCGTGGGTGAGATCAATTTGGCCGCAGAGGGCCACTCCACCGATCAAGCCAAGAAGCAGAAAATGACCCACACCGGCTCGAACGGCTCGAACGCCGGCCAGCGCATCGACGGCCATGGTTTTGCCTGGAGTACCTGGGCCGAGAACGTTGCTGCCGGTCAGGCCGGCTGTTCCGCCGTTGTCAACGCCTGGATGAACAGCGAGGGCCACCGCGCCAACATTCTGAATCCGGCCATGACCTCGATCGGTGTCGGTGCAGCCACCGGCGCCAACGGTGTCATCTACTGGACGATGGACCTGGCCGCAGCACGCTGACCCGGTTTCAGGCGTAGGGTTTTGGTGTGAGTTCCAGCTCCATCACCCCGGCTCACGAGCGGCCCACATGGCGCGGTTGGTTCCATGTTGGCGCCTTCGCGTTGTCCATCCCCGGTGGCATTCTGCTCATTCTTGCTGCCGACCATGCGTCGGCGCGGGTGGCGGCCTCCATCTACGCGGCCAGCCTGCTCTTGGGGTTCGGCACGTCGGCCGGATACCACCGGCTGGCCC
Organism: Acidimicrobiales bacterium; assembly: GCA_038328705.1. Lineage (GTDB taxonomy): Bacteria > Actinomycetota > Acidimicrobiia > Acidimicrobiales > Ilumatobacteraceae > UBA668. The sequence goes on from JBBQMG010000087.1 coordinate 7,954, forward strand.
GCGCCGAACGCACACAGGCGATCATGCAGCGCCTCGATCACTCCATGATTTTCGTGTTGATCGCCGGCAGCTACACGCCCGTGTGCCTACTGGGTCTGCCGCGGGCATGGGGCATTCCTCTGCTCTGTGCGGTGTGGACGTTTGCCGCTGTCGGCATCTTGCTGAAGCAGTTCGCGTTCGAGCGCTTCAAGATGCTGGAGTATTCGCTGTATCCCATTCTTGGCTGGAGCCTGGTGGTGGCCGCGCCGGTTCTGCTGCGGCACATGACGGCGCTGGAGCTGTCGTTGCTGCTTGCGGGTGGCTTGCTCTACACGACCGGTATTCCGGTGTTGGTGCGCGAGCGGCCGGATCCTTGGCCGCGCACATTCGGCTATCACGAGATCTGGCACGGCTTCACGGTCGCCGCCGGTGCCTGCCACTTCGCGACGATGGGTTTGCTGATTCGCGGCTAGTGCCGCGCTAGTGCTCTGGCCACACGGGTTGGTAGGTCGCGTCCCGCCGAATGCTGATGCCGGCTTTTCTGGGCGTGCTGCGTCCCGGACTCCGGAACTGACCACACCCAGAACGAGCCATGGGACCATCGCTGCCCAGAAAGTCCTTGCGCACACAAATGGGTGCATTCCGTCTCGGTTGGCGGACTTGGTGTCCGACGGTCCGGAAATGGCGCCTCATAAAGCGTGAACGTTCGTGGTCAGAGCGTCAGTTGCTGACGACGTCGAAGCCAAGCGAGAGGGCGACGGGTATCTGCATCGGGTCGAAGGTGACGAAGGTGACCGGTCTCGGTAGGCGGTCCGCCGCGGCGAGGTGCAGTGCGTCGGCAAGGCGCAGCGGTTGCTCGCGCATCAGTTGCGCAGCGCGATCGAGACAGCGTTGGTCCACCGGCACCACGGCGTAGCGATCCCACTGCAGGCGCAGCGCGTCCTCCAGGTCGGCCCGCAGGAACGGCTCGTCGGTGAGCTTGGCGACGAGGGCCAGGGCTTCGGTGAGCGCGAGCGCGCTGACACAGGTGACGGGTACGAGAGCATCCAGTGCGTGCCGACGCACCGACGACTCCACATGCAGCGCGACGACCGCGCTGGTGTCGAAGAAGACCGTCACACCCAACGACCGATCACGCCCCAACGACCGATCACCCGCGCAACTCTTTGAGTGCGCGGTCGAGACGGACGCCGCTCCAGATCGGTACCGGCGTGCCGGGGCGCGCGGCGTCGGTGCGCCGTGGGGCGATGATTGCCCCGGCTGCGATCAGGTCGGCCAGCACGGTCTGGCCCTGCTCGGCTTCGATGGGGCCCAACTGGGCGACGGCGCGGCCGTCGACCGAGACCACCACCCGCTGACCGCTGCCGGCACGGCGCACCGCGGCTGCCAGGTCGGCTCGAAGCTCTCGGATGCCAATCATGTGTACACCAGCGTACACACCTCGACTGGCGAGGCCGTGACCGGAGGGCGCAGACTTGCGCCATGAACTTTGCCTTCACCGAAGAACAAGAAGAACTCCGCAAGACCGTCCGCGCCTTCCTCGAAGCGAAGAGCCCCGAGACCGCCGTGCGCGAGCAGATGGAAACCGACTCCGGCTACGACACCGCTGTCTGGGGCCAGATGGGCGAGCAGCTCGGTCTCCAGGGCCTGGCCATTCCCGAGGAGTTCGGTGGCTCCGGCTACACGTTCGTCGAGCTGGGCATCGTTCTCGAAGAGCAGGGTCGCGCCTTGCTGTGCGCCCCGTTCTTCAGCACCGTCGTGCTGGCCGCCAACACGCTGCTGCACAGCGGTGACGAAGCGGCCAAGGCTGCACACCTGCCGGGCATCGCCAGCGGCGCGACCATCGCCACGCTGGCATTCACCGAGCCCAGCGGCAAGTGGGACGAAAGCGGTATCACCACCGAGGCCACCGCTGCGGGCGACGGCTGGACGCTCACTGGCGTGAAGAGCTTCGTGCTCGACGGCCACACCGCCAGCCTGATCATCGTTGCCGCTCGCACCGCCAAGGGTGTCTCGCTGTTCACGGTTGCCGGCGATGCCGCGGGCCTCACCCGCACTGCGCTGTCCACCATGGACCAGACGCGCAAGCAGGCCAAGCTCGAGTTCGCCAACACGCCGGCAACGCTGTTGGGTACCGAGGGCGAAGGCTGGGCCGTGCTCAGCACCGTGCTCGATCTCGCCGCTGTCGGCCTTGCCGCCGAGCAGGTCGGTGGCGCTCAGAAGGTTCTCGAGCAGGCAGTGGAGTACGCCAAGGTGCGGGTTCAGTTCGGCCGCCCCATCGGTTCGTTCCAGGCCATCAAGCACAAGTGCGCCGACATGCTGCTGGAGGTCGAGTCTGCCAAGAGCGCTGCCTACTACGGCCTGTGGTGTGCCGCCGAGCAGAACGACGAGCTGCCCTCGGTCGCGTCGTTGGCCAAGGCCTACTGCAGCGAGGCGTACTTCCACGCCACTGCCGAGAACATCCAGATCCATGGCGGCATCGGCTTCACCTGGGAGCACCCGGCCCACCTGTACTTCAAGCGGGCCAAGAGCAGTGAGCTGTTGTTCGGTGACCCCACCTACCACCGCGAGCTCCTTGCGCAGCGCATCGGTATCTGAGTCTCACCGACTCTCGATCACCCGTTTGATAGCAGGGTCCTGAGGTTTGCTCCGGGCCTTGCGTCGTTTTGTCGGACGGCTCTGAGCGGATGTCGCTACAAGGGCGGATCGCACACGATGTTCATCGGAGTTTCCGCCCGCACGGTTCTCGCTCACCGATGGCTCGTCGGTAAAATTGAGCCATGCGAACGCCCAATCGCAGCTTTGTTGCGGCCCGGCAGCGGCGACGGGCCCCTAGCGGTCTCCGGACCGACATGGAGCAGATGCTCAACAACTTCGCCGGACGCAAGGTCTGCTATTCCAAGTGCCCTGGCAATGCTGATGACTCGTTGATCGACAGTGGCGCTCTTCACGCGTTCGAACGCTCGGGAATGAGGTGGGAGCGCGTAAGTGAGGATGACGGTGTCGCGGGCGAGTGGGGTTCATCGGTGGCGGCGGCAACATGACAGGAACCTATGATCACGTCGAGAATGCGTTCAACAAGTTCATCGATGCGGATGCATGCCAAATCGTCATGCTCCCGCACGGCATTCGAGAGTCCGAGGACACGCTGCTGCGCACGCGGCCCCATGACATCATTGTTTGCCGCGATCGGTCCGCCTTCGGCCATGTGCGTGGTGTGACGATGTCACCGTCTGTTCTCCTCGCTCACGACATGGCCTTCCACCTCGACGTGCGGCGTTTTTTTCACGACCGACGGCTCACAACTCAGGCCGAGCCCATGCTGCGCGATCGACTCGAGGAGCACGGATGGAGCCCGGAGGCAATTGCTGCCAGCCCTCGAATGACGTTCACCCGAACCGACACGGAGCGATTGCACACGTCGCCCCAGGCCGATCTCGATCTCTCCGTGATACTGATGTTCGGGGATGCGGAGCGTGAATCCGCAATCGCCGCGTGGTGCCTGCTCGAGTGCATCCGCCGGTCTCAACGGATTGTCACCGACCGACTGCACGTCGCGATCAGCTCGGCGCTGCTCGGCGTGCCGTGCGAGTTCCTTCCGAATTCGTACGGCAAGAACAGCTCGGTGTACGACTTCAGTCCTTGGATGTTCCCGAACATCAACTTCCGATCTCCGCTGGGCCGTGTCGAGTGAAGCGGGTCCTCCGCCGGCTTCGCCGCCCCACCGCCGTCTCGGTGGTGATCAACACCCTCAACAGGCGAGATCACCTCGAGCGCACGCTCCTCGCACTGCGTGACCAGACCTACCCTCGCTTCGAGGTGGTCGTCGTGAACGGACCGTCCACGGACGACAGCGCTGAGATGCTGCGATCGTTCGAAGCCACGGCGCGGATCGCGACGTGCGCCGAAGCCCGTCTCGGCATCTCACGCAACATCGGGGTGGCCATGGCGGCAGGTGACATCGTGGCCTTCACCGACGACGATGCCATCCCGGGGCCGGAATGGCTCGATCTCCTCGTGGGGGCGTTCGATGAGCCAGAGATCGCAGCTGCAGGCGGCCCGGTCTTCGACGTGCCTCTCGGCCGGATCGAGTGGAAGATCTGCACCTGCGACCGCCTCGGCGTGCCCAACACCGACAGCGCCGCACCGATCGAGCGTTACCTGGGGCCAGGGGCTGATCCGGTCGCATATCTGGCCGGCTGCAACATGAGTTTTCGCCGTAGCGCCCTCCAGGCCGCCGGCGGGTTCAACTCACTGCTCGGTTACGGCTATGACGACGTCGACATCTGCTGCAGGTTGAGCGATGCCGGCCACCGGATTGCTTATGTAGAGGACGCCCTGGTTCGCCACGATCGGGCGCCCAGCGCGGTACGCGACGAGCGGCAGGTGCTTCGCGATCCGTATTCGGTCATCTTCTCGCGTTCGGTCTTCTCACTTCAGTGCGGTCATTCGCCGCACAGCGCTGAGCAGATCGCTGACACCATGACCACATGGGCGAATGACTGGCGCTCAGTTGCCGACCAGCACCTGTCGGAGGGTGCGTTCTCCGCCGACGAGCATTGTCGCTTCATAGACCGTGCGGTGGCCGGCGCGGGCGACGGCATCGCTGCCGGTAGCGCTCCGCGTCCGTGGGCTCATATCCCGAATCCGCCGCGCCACCTGTTTAGGCCCTACCGGTGAAGGGCTGATCGACTACGGCGCCGATTGTGGTCAAGCGCGCTTTTTGGTGAGCCAGGTGACGGCTGGCTCGGCGCTTCGTACGTGCAGGCGCGGCCCCCAGGCGGAGTAGAGCACGATGCAGTAGACAGCGCGGACGCCGTCGCGCCAGCCGATCTTCTTGCCTTCGGCGTAGGTGCGGCCGGCGTAGCTGATGCCAACCTCGTAGATGCGCCAGCCGCCGCGAGCGACCTTGGCAGTCATCTCCGGCTCGATGCCGAAGCGGTCTTCTTCGAGCTCGAAGGACTGCAGTACCTCTCGACGGAACGCCTTGTAACAGGTCTCCATGTCGGTGAGGTTGATGTTGGTGAACATGTTGGACAGCGTGGTGAGGAAGCGATTGCCTACGGAGTGCCAGTAGTAGAGCACCCGATGACCGTGGCCACCCATGAAGCGGCTACCGAACACCACGTCGGCGGCGCCACGCAGTAGCGGCGCCATCATCTGCTCGTAGTCGTCGGGGTTGTACTCCAGATCAGCGTCTTGGACGATCACGAACGGCTGGCCGGCCTCGGCGAACCCGCGTCGCAGCGCTGCACCCTTGCCCTGGTTGGGCAGTTGACTGAGCAGGCGCACGCGAGGGTCGGTGAGAGTGCGAACGAGGTCTGCCGTGCGGTCGCTCGAGCAATCGTCGACGACCAGTACCTCAGCGGTGTAGGGCGAAGCGAGCACCTGCTCAAGAATCTCGAGGATGGTGGCCTCTTCGTTGTACGCAGGCATCACCACGCTCAGGCACGCAGTGGGATGGGGCACGTTGCTCGCTGTCGGCACGGTGCGACAACTTATCTTCGCTGTTGGATCAAAGTGTGTCGCTGTCGCGCCGGCGCACGCGGGCCCCGAACCGTGTCCTGAGCCCTGACCCGAAGGCCAGCACCCCGAGGCCGAACCATGCCAGCACCATCAGCACCATCGAGGGCACGACCCATGAGGGGGCGTAGCGCAGCTCGAGGTGGTGCGCGCCGGCCGGGACTGCAACGCCTGCCCACATGCCATCGACGGGTGTCACCTCGGCGCCATTGCCGTCGATGGTCGCTGTCCAGCCCTCGTCGAACTGTTCGTTGAACGCAACGATTGCCGGGTGGCTCAGCTGTACGTCGGCGTCGCGTTCGCCCGATTGGCTGGAGGTCGAGTTGGAATAGCTGGGCGCGCACGCACCCGTGCAGGAGAGCGCCGCCTTCTGGCTCTCCACCAGTCCGACAGCGTCGTACTCGCCACGACGTTGGCGCAGCGTGTTGCCGGCGGCTTCCGGGGTGGCCACGACTTCGGTTCGGTACCAGGCGGTGACATCGCCCTTCCAGAGCGGGTTCTCGAACACCTGGAAGTACCCGGTGGTCTCACGTTGCACCCAGCCGGGCAACGACTCGCCGGCCGGTCCGCGGGCGGGGTCGTAGAGGACGAAGCGCACGCCGAGCCGCGCGAAGGAAGCCGGATCGAGGGCGAGCGGCAGTTGGGCGCCGAACACCATTTCGTTGGAGCTCTCGTTGATCTGTAGCAGCGCCGCATGCCATCGGCGGCTGATGGCGACGCCGCCGTCGTATCCGTCGAGCATTCTCACCCCGGCAAGGGTGTTGGCATTGGGGCGCAAGCCGGCAACGAGGTAGTGCCCGTCGATGTCGCCGTTGATGAGTTGCTGGGTGAGGCCTGATTCGCCGGCAAGCCAACGCTCGGTGGGGCCGATCAATTGTGAGGTGTCGGTGATGTCAGCGTTGCCGTCCTCGATCATCCGGGTGATCGGCATGCCGAGTTCGAACACGGCCAACACCGCCAGTAACCAGGCTGCCGTCATGCGTGTGCGCTGGTGAGCCACCAGTGCCAGCACCACCACCATGCCTGTTGCCACGATCCAGAACGCGCTGTTGCGGGCGCCGGCATCTTCGAACCCGACCAGGGTGCCTGCGGCCACCAACGCACCAACCGCTGCCACGACCACTCCACCGGTTCGGAAGGTGCCGTGCCGGAGCCGGTCGATTCCTGCGCCGGCGAGCACGATCAGTGCCATGACGAGCACCCAGTTCCAACGGGCCGACACGCGAGGCTGGTCGAAGCCGGGCAGGAATGCGCGGGCGAAGCGCAAGGTCGGCGAGCGTGGACCGAGCGACAGCGTGGCCGCGAAACAGCCGACCAACGCCAGGGCGACGAGTGACCAGCGGCGTGCGAGTGAGACTGCGACAGCTCCGATCAGTCCGAGCGCGACGATGACCACGCCCGCATACGTGAGCCGCTCGCCTTGGCCGTACAGCGTGTAGAGCGCGCTGAGCGGCTCGCCGAGGACAAGGCGGGGCAAGGTGCGCAGCGGCACGACGTAGCTGGGGCTGAGGAGGAACGACTCGTCGCGAGAGCTCTCCGCGGCCGCAGCCATGCTGTGGCGGAGTGCGAAAAGGATCGGGGTGGCCATCGCGAGGCTCAGAGCGCCCGCCCCCGCCAGATGACCAATCCTGCGCCAGGCGCGATGCTCGATGATTAGCCCGACTGCCCAGGCGCCGAGCAGGGTGAACGCCATCAGGATGAATTGCGGGTGGCCCGACACGAGAATTGCCCACACCGTGACTGCCAGCGCTGCGAGTGCCCGCCGAGGGTGCGCAGTCGTCACGACCGCGTGCATGCAGACGGCGGCCAGCGGCACCCAGGCCAACGGCGGGAAGTGCACCAGAAGGGGTGCCCGGAACATGGTGGCGCCGGACCACATGGCCGCCACCGCCATGACGGCCGGCGCAGGACGGGCGAAGCCCAGCCGGCGCCCGAGAAGATAGAAGCCGACCCCGAACAACAGGAGGTGGAAGGCCAGCTCGATGTTGGGCCCCATGAGGTCGGGGAACGGTGCAGCGAGCAAGTGCCCCGGGTACATGGCCGCCGTTTGCACGTTGCCCATGTGGGGTGTGCCGCCGAAGGTGGTGTTCGACCACAGCGGCAGTCGCAGTTGCTGCCATGCCTGCAGCGTCACCTGCTGGGCAGGCGTCGCGTAGGTGACGTTGTCGAATCCGAGCCCGTAGCGCAGGATGCGCACCGCACCCACGACCCAGGCGACAGCAATGATTCCAAGGTCGATGGCAGTTGCCCGCGAGGGGCGCCGGATGGGGGCGGATCGTTGGGCGAGCGGAGGGGTGTTCGCCGGTTCCGTCACGTCATGACTCTAGTGAAGCGAGCGCCCTGCTGATCGGCTCCGGATAGCGTGGCGCCGTGGCCACAGCGACGTTCGTCTACATCGTGATTGCAGCCGTGCTCGTGTTCGTGATGGCCGCAGTTGTGGTTGGTCGCGAGGCGCATCGGCTTGATTCTGTGGCGCCGCGGTCGGTGTACATCCCACAGGAGGCGATGGAGTTCGTCGCCGAGTATCTCCCGGTCGAGTCGCAGGCGCGGTTGACGCCCGACGAACTGGAGCTGCTGTTGTTGGCGCACATGCGCTGGCTGCACTCGAAGGGTTTGCAACCATCGAACGTGATCGACCGGCGCCAGGACATTGCCAGCACGGTGGTGATCGGCGACGACACGGTGGCCGGCTACCTGCTCGGGCAGGCGGAGGCGGAGGGCATCGAGATTCTCGACGACATCGACGTGGTCAACGTCGTCGACGCGCATCTGGCCTACTTCGATGCGATCGGCGCAGTTGGCCCGCGTGCCGCTGAGACTGAGCTGCTCGGCGAGTAGCGCAAGGCAGTCCGCCTTCTCGGTGGTCCGCCAGGTTCTACGAGTCGTGCGTTGCCGCGGACTCGAGCTCATCGAGTCGTGCCTGCAATGCGTCTGCCCGTGCCGCCTCAGCGTTCGCCCGAGCCGCCTCAGCGTTTGCCCGTGCCGTCGCCGCGTTCGCCCGAGCCGCCTCAGCGTCCAAGCGAGCGCCTTCCTCGGCGGCGGGAAGCCAACGACGAGTGCCATCGGAATCGTGGACGATCAGGTCGACGCCATCGACACGTACGTGCACTCCGGTGGTGGGGCTGACCCAGCCGGCCGCGGGGTTGAGAACCTCGACCAAGCGACCTGCCTGGCGCACCCAGACCTCGAGGGTGCCATCGCCGGGCTCGAACACCCAGTACTCGTCGACACCGTGTTGGTCGTAGAAGAGCCGTTTGCGGCTCATCTCCGAATAGGTGTTGCTCGGCGACAGCACTTCGACCGCAAGGGCAGGATGCCCGCCCTGCTGCCACTGGCGATAGCTGCCGACTGCGCGGATGTCGAGCGGAACTTCCACGCCGACAATCACCATTGCGTCGGCCGCAACAACGATCTTCGGTTCGCCTTGCACCGGATACCAGAAGAAATCGCCGCCGACGATCATGTCGGTACGCCCTGCGAAGAGCCGTTCGAATCCGGCGACGAGCATGCGGATGACGATGCTCTGGAGAAAGTTCTCGGCCATCGGCTCGCCGTCGCTATCTGGGTAGATGACGTCGTCGAGTGCCGGTGGGTTGACCGTGGACATGCTCATCACGCTACTCC
>JBBQMG010000088.1:0-17078 GCA_038328705.1 Acidimicrobiales bacterium
GGTCATAGCAGCGGCACGTCGGGCGCGGTCACAAGCTCGGGTGGGCGGCCGCCACGGGTGTCGTAGACGGCCTTCCCGACGACTGCGCCGAAGATGATGGCTCCGCCCAACACGGCCAGCGGTGCCGGAGACTCGTGCAGGATGAAGTAGCCCCAGATCGGGACGAAGACCATTTCGGCCTGCGCGAACACGGTCATCGGCACGGCCGGCACCTGCTTGGAAGCGGCGTTGAAGAGCAACGTACCGACGACGATGAAGACCGCTCCGTGCAGCAGGGCGCGAGCGATGTCGTCGCCTGCCGGAACGAGGGGCTTGTCGCGAAGGACGGTGACGATACCGCACACGACGATCATCAGCAGGCCATAACCGGAGAGCACGGGCGACCAGTCGCGACTGGGGTCCGAGCGCACGCTGATGGTGTAGATCGCGAACCCGACCGAGGCGAGGAGAGCCGACGCGTTGCCCAACATGTTGCCTGCATCGAGGTCTCCGAAGACCGTGAGCACCAGGCCGACCACGCCGACAGCGATCGCGATGATGGTGGACTTCGAGAGCTTCTCGCCGAGGAAGCGTGTGAACACCACTGCGACGAGTGGTGTGAGCGAGCCGAGGAACGCCGCGTTGGCCGCAGTCGTGGTGTCGACCGCGTAGACGAATGCGATGGATGCGACGAACAGACCGAAGTTGGCAAGCATCATCCATCGCCCGCTGCGCCACGCACGAACGGTTGGGAATCGCTGACCTTTGACGGCCGACAGGATCTCGATCACGACGATGATGCCAACGGAACGCCAGATCAGATATTGGAACGCGTCGACGTCTTCTGACAGTCTTTTGAGGATCGCGCCGAAGCTCCACACGATGCCCGACCCGATGGCCATCAGCGAGGCGACGACGGGTAGGGGTTGGCGTTCCATGACTTGTCCGACGTTAGCGGTACGGGTGTACTGCAATCGGGACGGAATGTTCGCGGGCGCGTTGGCGCCGCTGGCGGTTCGCCCGGTGATAGCTATGGAGGGTGTGACCACGTCGTATCCGCCCACACGCAGCTTTCAGCCGCGCCGTCGAGCGCTGCCACCGGCGCGGGCGGTGCGCTACGAGCGGCTGATGGCCCAGTGGGCGCTGTCGGTCGAGGGTGATCTGCTTCGTTTCGACGAACTGTTCCCCGGCACAGCGGCCATCGTGCTCGACATTGGTTTTGGCGGGGGTGAAGGGCTGATCAGTCTTGCTGCGGCGCGTCCGAACGAAGCCATCATCGGGCTCGACGTGCACACGCCAGGCGTGGCATCAGTGGTGGAGGCGATCGACGACAACGGGTGGCAGCACGTCCGTGTCGTGGAAGGAGATGTGTTGGAGCTGATGCACCGCATTCCTCCCGCGTCGGTCACCGGTGTTCGGGTGTACTTCCCTGACCCGTGGCCGAAGCAGAAGCAGCGCCACCGTCGGCTCGTCCGCCCCGATGTCGTCACGCAACTCGTCGACCGCTTGGGTGTCGGTGGCACGCTGCACATCGCCACCGACATCGCCGACTATGCGGCGCAGACGCTGACCGTGTGTGCTGCCGAGCAGCGGCTCCGCGGAGGCGTGGTAGTCAGACCCGAGTGGCGTCCGGTGACGCGCTTCGAGCGTCGCGGATTGGCAGCTGGTCGCGAGCCGATCGACATGATTTTCGAGCGGATGCACTGACGTGGGCACCCCTGACCCTCGCCTGTTCTCGGCGCGCTTGCGCGTCAATGTATGTGCAGTCATCGGCCTCGTCGCGGGTCTGGTTTCGGCGCCGTTCTCACCGTGGCAACTGTCGCTGTTGATCGGGTGGGTCGGCCTGACTCTCAGCCTGCTGGCGTGGATCTGGACAGAGAACATCCGGTGCGACGCGGCCGCTACACAGGCGCGATCGACTGCAGAGGACAACAGTCGGATCACGGCCGTCGCAGTGATGGTGACGGCCAGCGTGGTCAGTCTCGTCGGTGTCGGCTTCGGTTTGGCGAAGGCTCGGCACGTGGACTTCCCGATGGAGGTCACACTCACCATTGTCGCCGTGCTCTCGGTGGTGCTTTCGTGGTTCGTGGTGCACAGCATGTTCACGCTGCGCTACGCGCACCAGTACTACATCGAACCGGTTGGCGGCATCGAGTTCCCCGGCGGCGCAGTTCCCGACTACCGCGACTTCGCGTACTTCGCGTTCACCATCGGCATGTCGTTCGCGGTCAGCGACACGAACGTCACCAGCCAGGTGGTGCGCCGCATTGCGTTGCGCCACGCGTTGGTAAGCTACCTGTTCGGGACGGTGATCGTTGGCCTCACGATCAACGTGATCGCCGGCTTCATCCAGTAGCGGTCGCCAGTCTGCCGATACCGCCGTCACGCAGCAGCATTCCCGTGAGGGTGCGGTCGAGATGGTGTTGGCGCCACAGCAGCATTTGCTGCGCGAGTGGCAGGACCACCGCTGCGTCGGTCTCCAGCGTCAGCCACGTGGGGTCGGCGGCAAGGTCGTAACAGAGCCAGTCGCCGTCACCGAACTGCACGTACGCATGAGTGTCCGTGCGCAGCACGGCGAGGTTGTACCGCTCCAGCCGGCGGTCCCAGTTCGGCTCTGTGACACCGCCTGGGATGAAGACGTCGCGCCAGTCCCATTCGTAGTGCGCGGCCGTGCGCCACCGCTTCGGTCGCTGCCCGCGCAGCAGCCCGGTCAGCGGTACGCCGTCGCACTGCACCGGCACCGGCACGCCGATTGCTTCGCAGAGAGTGGGCATGATGTCGACGTTCTCGGTGAAGTCCGTGACGACGGTTCCGTGCCCCTCGGGCTGGGTAGGGTCGCGCACGATGCCGATGATGTGATAACTGCTCTCGAACCACCCGCACTTCTGCTGTAGGCCCTGGTCGCCCAGCTGCTCACCATGGTCGGCAGTGATGATGATCAGCGTGTTCTCCCACTCGCCGCGGGCCTCGAGGGCCTGACAGATGCGGCCGAGGTGCGCGTCGACCTCGCTGATCATCCCGTAGTACTGCGCCTGTAGGTGCGCCAGTTCGGAAGGATCAGTCGGAGCGCTGACCCAGGGGACGCTGAGTAACATGTCGTGCATCTGATGACGGTCATCGGGGATGGGCAGCGCGGCTGGGCAATCGGCTGGGTCGTACATGCTCGCGTAGTGGCCGGCGGCCGTGTACGGCGGGTGTGGGCGAATGAAGGACGCGTGCGCGAACCACGGCTCGTCGGTGCCGTGACGGTCGAGCCACTGCAGGAATTGGTCGGTGAGGAACTGGGTGACGGAGTGCTCAGCCGGCCGCTCGTTCTCGGAGTCGAGGGCCAGATCCGGGTCGGTGAGGATGTCGCCTTCGTAACCCAGCTCACGCAGCCACGCCAGCCAGGGCGCGTGGCGTTCGTCGAGACAGAGCACCTCCTCGAAGCCGGGCAGCACACCCTCCCAGTTCGACAGTCGAGGATCGTTGGGGTCGGTGATCTGGCGCGGGTCCGCACCCTGGTCGGTGTACCCGAACATCACCGGTTGGTAGCCCGCACGAAGACCGGCGCGAGCGACGTTGTCGAATCCGAAGTCGAGCGGCGTGCCGTTGGCGACCACGCGGTTGGTCATCTGGTAGGTGCCGGTGTAGAGCGCTGCGCGGCCTGGTGCACAGGGGGCTGCCTGAGCGTAGTGGCGGCTGAGCCGTACGCCTTGCGCGGCAATCGCGTCGAGGTTGGGCGTGCGTACCAACGGGTGACCGGCGCATGACAGTGAGTCGCCCCGGAACTGGTCGAGCGTGACGAAGAGAACGTTCGGTCGCATCAGCGGGCGAGTTCTGCGCGGAGTTGGTCGAGGCCGATGGCGCCCAGCTTGAGGGCTTTGGTGTGCCAGGCCTTCAGATCGAACTCGTCGCCCTCGCGAGCCACTGCATCGGCGCGAGCGGCTTCCCACTCTCGCTGACCGATCTTGTAGCTGATGGCTTGGGCGGGCCATCCCAGATAGCGATCGATTTCGCTGCGCATGAACGTTTCCGTGTTGCCGGTCTCCTTGACGGAGAACTCGAAGGCGAGGTCGGGGTTCCATACCTCGCCGCCGTGGAAGGGCGTGCCGTCGTTGAGTGTGGTGCCGTCGGGAATGCGGTAGCCGAGGTGCATGCCGATGTCGATGATCACGCGCACGGTGCGCAAGATCTGGCCGCCGAGGAAACCCAGCCGATGGTCGGGGTTCTCGAACCAGCCGAACTCGTCGCACAGCTGCTCGGCGTACAGTGCCCACCCTTCGCCGTGGCCGGGAATGAAGGCGCTGCGTTGGATGCGGGTGAGTGACGCGGCTTGCACCTGCGCATAGCCGATCTGCAGATGATGGCCTGGAACGGACTCGTGGTAGCAGGTGGTGACGTCACCCCACTTCGGGAACAGCGTGCGGCCGAGCGCTGGATACCAGGTGCGGCCGGGGCGTGAGAAGTCTTCCGAGGGGTTCGTGTAGTACGCAGCAGCGGCGCTGCCGGCGGGTGGGATGCGAGCTTCGCAGTGGTCGATGACGGCGGGGATCTCGAAGTGCTCCTTGCTGTGTGCGAGTGCTTCGTCGGTCATCTCCTGCAGCCACGCTTGATACTCGTCCTCGGAGTGCAGCGCACGGGCCGACGACGGGTCCGTGTCGAGCAGTTCGATCACTTCGGCGAAGCTGCCGCCGGGCAGGATCTGCTCGCAGGTCTTCGCGATTTCGCTGCGCAGGTGGTGGAAGTCTCCCCACGCCCACTCGTACATCTCGGCGGGGTCGAGATCCGCTCCCAACATCGCGCGTACACCGAGTGCGTAGCGCACCGGGCCGCAGGCATCGTTGGGGTCTGCAGAAGGTGCGTAGTCGTCGCGCAAGTAGGCGGCGAACGCTCCGAAGGCGTCGTTGGCCAGCTTCGCCGCTGTCGCAAGATCAGCCTGTATTTCGGCCGACACGTCGCTGCGCGCAGCGGCTTCGTCGACCAGCGTGTTGAACCACTCGTTGGTGGCCCACGTGCCAACTTGATCGGCTGCCGCCAGCGCCTGCCGGCGGGCGGCGACCAATCCTCTCGCACGTCCCAGTTCGTATGTCTCCTGCAGTCCGACGAGGGCCGACGGGACGGCCGCTACTCGGGCCACGATGTTGGACCACGCTGCTTCGCTCTCGCGGGTCATGAGGTCGAAGGTGCTGCGCAGGTTGCCCGCTGGCCAGGCGATGGCGCTGATTGCCCGGAGCCAGTTACCCGCGTCGAACGCGGCCAGGGCGGTCTCGAAGCGCTCGGCGATGAAGGCCCGTGCGCGACGGTCGTCGCCGGTGGTCACCGGCAGCGCGCGCAGTTCGGCGAGCGCGGCCCGCATGTGGGCCGCGCGTGTCTCGTAACCTTTTGGCGACAGGTCGGTGAGCAAGTGGTCGAAGCCGGCGATGCCACGGCCAGTTGCCGTGTTGGGGTCGAGCGCCGACTGCTCGTCCACGAACCTCTCCGCGAACTCGAAGATGGGGGAGAGCGGTGCCTGCGACATGGCTGGCAGCGTAGACCCGACGATGCCCGGCGGGCACCGTCAGGTCAGGACGCCGTACCGGTTGCGGAGCGCCGCCAGGTCGTTGGGACCTGCCTCGATGAGAGTGACGATCGTGGCCGTGTCGATGGGGTGGCATGCCCATGCATCGCAGCCGACATTGATCATTCGCTCATGCTGGCGCCACTGCTCGTGGACGTGGCCGTGCAACAGCCAACGCCCCTCGTCGATTGGTCGAGCTTCGGGATAGCGGTCCTCGTTCTGGCTGTCGCCACGGTACGGGAAGTGGCACGCCAGAACGTCGTGACCGCTCATTCTGAGCTCGACGCTGCCCTGATGGATCTCCGCAAAGCCGGCATCTTCGGAGCGCTCGATCCACTCAGCGGCCTTCGCACCGTGGCCTGCCCAGCAGCGATCATGGTTGCCGGCGAGCAGCAGTTTGCGGCCGGCAAGCTGGTGGACCAGCGGCAGTGTGTCGGCGATGCGACCCATGGCAACGTCGCCCAACACCCACACTGTGTCGGTCTGCTCCACCAACGCGTTCCATCGTTGGATCAGCGCCCGATTCATGTGGTCGACACCGCTGAACGGGCGACCCGAGTACTCGATGATGTTGGCGTGACCGAAGTGGAGATCAGAAGTGAACCACGTCGTCATCAGCACAGTCTGCCCGGACTCGTGGTGGACATCAGCTGGAAACCAGCTGGCCGGAGGTTGCCGGCAGCGATGGCGGTGCGGAATGGGCTGCCCGGCGTGTGGCCAGCTCGCCAAACGCTGCGGCCACTAGGCAGGCGACGCCCCCGACGGCGAGACCGGCGCGGGCGCCGAATGTCTCGATGATCCATCCGAGCAACGCGCCGCCGATGGGGTGGTGCCGAGAAACACGATTGCCTGAAGTGCCAGCACTCGATGCGCGGCCTCGGCGTAGACGTGCCTTCGTCCACCTGGTTCGTGGCCGGGCTGCACACCACCACCACCGACGTGGTTGAGCTGTTCGACACCGATCTGGTTCCGTCATCGCACACGAAGCGTGTGGGCGAACTCGAGGGATTGCTGCTCGTCGCGGGCGAAGGGGCACGTGCCGAACGGGCGGTGCCGCTGGGTCTCGGGCACTTGGTGGGCGACCCCGGTCGGCTCGCCCAGGCACTCTGCGAGCGGTCGAATGACTGGTCGCAGGTACGGCCGGAGTGGGGCCTTGCGGACAACGCGGCCTTCATCGTGGCGCCACGTTGGCGCACCCGGCATCTCGATCTGCAGGGTCGGTGCTTCTTGAACGACTACGAGTGGGAGGCCGACCCGGAGTTGGGCGTCCTCACCGCGATCATGACGGCGCCGATGGTGGTGACCAACTGGATCAACATGCAGTACCACGCATCCACTGTCGACAACCACCGCTATGGCAGCGGCAACAAGGTGCTCCACAACGTGGTCGGCGGCAACATCGGCGTGTTCGAAGGCAACGGTGGCGACCTGCGGATCAGGTTGCCGATGCAGTCGCTCCACGACGGGCAGACGTTGCGCCACCGTCCGCTGCGCCTGTCCGTATTCATCGAGGCATCTCGTTCTGCTCTCGACACGGTGATCGACGCGCAACCCATCCGCCATGACCTCGTGCTCAACGGCTGGCTCACGCTGTTGGGCATAGAACCGTCGACCGGTGAGGTCGAGGAGCGGAAGCGCGAGGGCTGGAGCCCCCGCCCGTCCGCGTCATAATTTTCTGATCTGGTCTCGATGTGCTCGGCCTCAATGCCTCGGCCGTGCCTGGAGTGACGAGCGGCGCCTGGCTGCGAGCAGCAGGACGCCACCGCCGATGGCGAGCAACGCCATCACCACCATGTCACTCGCGTTCTGGGCGCCGGTCGCCGGCAAGCCGCGCGTGTGGGGCATCGATGTCGTTGGAGCACTCGTCGGCGTGGTCACCGGTGTGGTCGCCGCCGTGGTGGTTGGTGTCGTCGTGTCCACGGCCAGCGATGGTCCATTTCCAGGACCGCCCGGATCGACGATCGTTCCGTTCGCCACTCCGTCGTCGTCGCCGGCGGCACCGTCGATGAAGTTGAGCACCCAGGCACCGCTCGGATCGTGCCGGGCTCCGGTTCCGGTTGTTGGGTCGTACTCCCAGCCGTACCACTTTGCTGCCTGTCCGGGTGCAGGCGGGCCGTATCGGTAGTAGTACGTCGAGCTGCCGGAGGTCTCCACTGCAACGGCCGCGTGAGCTCCGGGGGTCAGTCCGGTGAGCTGGAACGAGAATTGGCTGGCGACCAGGCCGACGCCCTCGGGTGGTGCTGGCGCGTCCGATGGCCCGACATCGGTGAGGCGCCCACTCGACGCACCGAGCCTGACGACGCCCCCTGCGTCGGACGGAAAGACCGCCGTCTTCGGATTCGCCGGTTTACCCCCAAGCGCATTCTGGATGATGTCGGGAATGCCGGTACCGGATGTGTCGTCATACGTGTGCGGCTCGACGCAGACCGAGTAGTTGGAGGTGTGACCGAGCGGACGATCAACTGTTCCGCCGTCGGACACGGTGAACGTCACGGTGTAGCCCGCATAGCGCAGACCCGTCGGATTCGTCATCGCCAACACCTGGGCGGTGGGTGTGGCAACGAGGATCGAGGTGGCGATGAAGTGGTGGCCCTCGTCGTCGTTGGGTGCGGTGCAACTCTCATTGCCGTAGACGTTGATGGCACCGACCGACTCGGCAAGATTCGACACCACAAACCAGAACCGATCGTGTCCGTTGAGCGTGGCGACGACTGCATCGAGTGTGGGTGCCGGCGGGGTACCCGTGCCGTCGATGCCTTTTGCGCCGTTGTTCCACGTGCTGTTCCGGAAGATGGTGACCCGCGAGACCCCGGCGGTGGTGATGCCGGCACCGGTCGAGTTGCGAATATCGTTCTGGGACACCACCCCGTTTCCGGCTTCGTAAACGATTCCGGCGCCGTTCCCGAGCGGCGTGCCTCCGTCGCCGAACCCGATCTCGTTCCCGACGAGCGTCACATACACCTGGGCGTTGATCGAGATGGCAGCACCGGTGCTACTGGCGATTCGGTTCGAGGTGATCTCCGCCGACAGGCCTTCAATCCTGATTCCGACGGCGTTGGGACGAGCGAGTGTCCCGGAGCTGTCGGTGCCGAGCTGGTTGCCCTTGATCGTCATGCCCTCGCCGTTCGGTTCGGCGAGTATCCCGTTCTGAGTGCTTCCACTGATCAAGTTGCCGGGACCGACAATGATCGTCGCCCCGCGCAGGTGGATGCCGTTGCCATTGCCGAGCACAGTTTTCCCGTCGATCGCGAGCCCGACCGCGTTGCCGGAGATCGTGATACCGGACGACTCGGCGCCGACGGACGGATCGCTGTCACGTTCGACATCGATGCCGTCGTACTTTGCACCGTTCACGAGATTGCCCGTGATCGTCGAGTTGGACACTCCACCGAACTTGATGCCGACACCTGGCGAGCCTGTGACCCGCGTCCCATCCGGGCTGACGCCGATGCGGTTGTTCGTGACCGTGATCTCCGAACCTGTGTCGACCCATACGTCGGCGGCTCCGTCGTGGCCACCGATGAAGTTGCCGTCGATGGTGACGTTCGAAGCCTGGCCGAACACCAGGACGCCCGTGGTCCTCAAATACACGGCGCTGCCGTCAGGCCGCATACCCAGCGTGTTGCCCCGGACCGTGACGTTGCCGCCGGTCACCGCGTTGTGAAGTGGGTCCGACGGAGTGTGCAGGAACGGGTCGAACTGGTTCGAGCCGGTCACGATGACATCGGCCCATCCGGCAATTGATGTAGCGAGCACGTTGTTTTCGATGAGGACGCCAGGCGAACCGCTGACCATCACGGCGATCCCTGACTCGTTCTCGTGCGTACCGTCAGTGTTGACGCCGATGTGGTTGTGGGTGATCGTCGTCCCCGGCAACGTCGTCTTGATCAGAACGGACTGCTTCGTCCCCGAGATCGTGTTGCCGTCGATGGCGGCCGAACCGTTGACGACTTGGACGCCATCCTGTGGAAGTGTCGACAGGCTGTTGCCCGATCCTGCACCGGTACCGATGCGGTTGTCGGAGATAGTTGCGGTCGCCGGCGCGGTAGAACCGCCCACCTGCACCGCCGAACTGGTGGCGGTCATCACGTTGTCCTTGATGAGCGCGTTCGTCCCATCATCCACGAATACCGCGAACCTAGGTGCTGTAGTGACGGTGGATCCGGTCGAGTCGACCCCGATCCGGTTGTGGATGATCGTGGTGTTGGCGGCCTTCGTGCCGATTGCGGTGTAGAAGCCCGAGAGCACCATGCCGGTGAACGTGATGTCAGGGCCCGCCGCAACGAGCCCGGTCGACGAGGTCACGTCCGGGGCGGTCACCTGCACCCAGCCGCCCGGTTGGGTCGTTCCATCGATGGTGACCGATGCTGTTAGCTTCGGCAGTGAGCTCGTTGTCACAATCTCGGGCACACCAGGCGAGTCGATCGCGAACGAGACTGTCTGGGCGCGATTGGCGGTGTTGGCCGCTTCGATCGCTGCTCGCAGCGTGCACTCTGGCTGGCTGCCCACGGTGCCGCCGGTGTCGCAATCCTCCCCGGCATCGGCGCCGTTGGTGCTGTCACCGGTGGAGTTCACAATGAGGGCCTGCTTGACCCCGATCTCCTTGGTGATCGTGTTCTGCAGACCGGCGGAGTCGGTGACGGTGAGGGTGACGGTGTAGGTGCCCGAATGCGGGTACTTGAAGCTCGGGTTCTGTCCGGTGGCGGTGCTGTTCGCTGGATCGCCGAACTTCCATTCGTACTTCTCGATGCTGCCAGGAGCGAAAGCCGACGACGCCGTGCCGTCGAAGTCCCATGTCGACGAGCCGGGGGCGTGCTCCATAGCCGTGAACGAGGCCCTGGGTAGGTTCCTCACGCCGAGCCAGTCGAGCCCACAGACGGTGGGCGATAGGTGAATGGTTCTCACGTAGGTGCCGCTCATCGTGATGATGTCGAGGTTGAACGCGTTCGGTCGATAGCGAATCGCCGCGAAGTATTCGCCGCCCGGCGCGAATGCGAGCTGAGAGGCGGCATCCATCGTGATCTTGAGCGCGCCATCGACGTAGAGCCCGGTCGCTCCCGGCTTCTGCTGAGTCCATGCTGCGTGCCCGAAGGAGTCGAAGCGTGGCGACTGACCTGCCGGCACGCCCGGGGCAGCACCCGAGATCTCGACGAACGAGTCGCTGTCGCTGCCGGCGCTGGTGGTGCCGACACCGCCTTTGACATGGGCCGGGTCTGTGGCGTCACCGAAGCTGGCCAGCCAGGTGCCACCACTCCAGTCCAGCGCCGTGACGACGAAGTGCGACCATCGTGTCACCGTCGAGGTGTTGGAGGCATCGTCCGTAAACGTACGGATGGCCCAGTTGTTGTGGGCGACATCGTCGTAGCGGGCCACGCCGATCGCGATCTTGGTGCTGTCGGGCGACCATGCCGGGTTGCCGGTCCATCCAGCGCTGAAAGGCTCCGTGTCAGTGAACAGATGGACATTAGCTCCCGTGTCGGTGTCGAACGTCTTGATGGTCGCGTTGTTGAGAGTGACGGCAACTCGTTTGCCGTCGGGTGACACGCGAACGTTCGAGCCGTAACTGACGAATGATCCACTGCCGTTTTCCGACGGGTCGATGCGGTATGTGATACCCGAGCCGGACGAACAGTCGCTGTAGAACACCACTTGGTTCGGGTCGGCCGCGGCGAGTGTCGTTGCTCCCGAGCCGACCCCTATCACGGTGCTGGTCAGCGAGAGCAGGACTATCACTGCCAGCATCCCGAACCGTTGCCGCCGCCCAATGTTCCTGTGCCCAGAGATTTCCTGCGTTGTGTCCACCATCGGAAGGTACGAAGTGGGCGTACCAGTTGCGTACCAGTTGCGTCGTCAATTCAGCCGGTCGTGTCATCTGGCGCGAATCTGTGGCCTATCAACACGGGTTGCGTGCTGGACGAGACGAGTCTCGAAGCGGGAACGTGTTGCTTCCCGCCAAGGCGAGCGGACTGTCGACGGACTCGGCCGCTGTTCGGCTCGGGCTCGAGTTGATCGACCGGTCACTGCTCGGAAAGCAAGCCGGCAGGCTGCTCGACATTCTGATCGGCGACATCGACGAAGGAATTCGAGCCGTCCTCGGCATCTGATCCACTGCGATCCCTGGCGTGGTTAGACGTTGAAGCGGAACGTCGGAGCGCGCACGATTCATGCCCTCTGACCTGCGACGCTGCAGATCAGTCGCGTGGCGGAGTTCGCAGAAAGTACGCAGCTCGTTGGCTGCGCGGCCGTCATCGCCAGGCGCGACTCATGACGTCGGGGTCCTCGAGGTCGGCGAAAGTGTCGGCGAAGCGAGTCAGGTCAACGACCGAGATTGCGACTGGTTCGGCGGCCCGCTTGCGAGCCAGAAGCCGTCGCAGGCGGGTGGCTGCTCGCAAGAGGCCGATGTGGATCACCGCCTCTGTTCGGGCACGAGGTCACTCACGGTGCCCGAGGCGAGAATGCTTGGCGTAGGGCGTTGACGTTTGGCCGCGAGCGCCGGAGTGGCCGAGCCGTCGGCGACGAGGCGATCGAGTGCGGAGGTACCGGCGGAGACGTCGCTGCGGGCGGTCGCGGTTGTCTCCCGGGTGGCGCGCCCGACGTTCCGGTGGTTACTCAAACGATCCCGGAGTCGGGCCTTCCATCTCACACGAACACGATGGCGCGACTGGGCGAGCAGATCCACCGATTTCAGCATGATCGATACTCAGATCATATGATCGCATTTCAGATCATCGTGGAGTACGCTTGCGACATGGACCTCGGTGCACCAGTTCTCGACGTGGCCCCGGCCGTTCGTGGCGCGCTGCTGCAGACACTCGCCCGGCTGGAACAGCCTGTCACTCGGCGAAAGCTCGCCGCCGCAGCGGGCGTCTCGCCGGGCAACGCGAGTGCGGTGATCGAGGATCTCATCCGGGCGGGCCTGGTAAACGAGACGGTGGCGGGCCGGTCGTCGATGGTGGCCCTCAACAGGAACCACCTCGCGGTCGGTCCGTTGCTCGCCCTTGCCGGACTCCGCGGCGAACTGATCCGCCTTCTGCGGGAGCGTCTCTCCCAATGGCCCGACCTGGATGGCGCGTGGCTGTTCGGCTCCGTGGCACGAGGTGATGCGGACGGCGAGTCGGACATCGACCTTCTCATCGTCGCCCACGACCTCGTGGCGCCCGAGCTGCACGCCAACTTGGCGCAGATCCAGGCCGACGTGCGCTCGTGGACGGGAAACGACCTGCAGCTCGTCGAGCACACGCCCGAGTCGTGGCGCAAGCTCGTGCGCTCGAAGAACCCACTCGTCGAGCAGGTTCGGCTCGACGGCGTCACGCTGGCCGGTGACACGGCCTCGCTGTTGGAGCGTCGTCGGTGACTCGCTCCAAGGGCACCCGCAAGCCGTGCGATGTGCAGCAAGCGCGACGGCGTCTCGTCGACGCGCGCCAGTTCCTCGAAACGGCGAAGCTGCTCGACGCCCCGGACGTCGTGGCAACGTGCGCGATCCACGCCGCAATCGCAGCCTCGGACGCAATCACCTGTCACGCACTCGGCGAGCGATCGAGTGACGGCAACCACGTATCAGCCGTTGATCTCCTTCGCCAGGTCGACGCCAAGCTCGCGACCGCTCTCAAGCGGGCGCTCGATCGCAAGACCCAGGCGGGCTACGAGAGTGTCGACATCAGCGCCGCCGACGCCGAGAGCTGCGTCAATTGGGCCGGCCAGTTGCTGGAAGCAGCGGAAGCACGCCTCCAGATGTGAAGTGCGAGAGCAACCGGTCTGATCGGGTCGCCTCCGCTGTTCCGTCTCGGTCTGGACGGTGTTGGCCGTGTGTCCTTGAATGATCGCCTGGGAGTCTTGGAGAACCGTTGAGGTCTTTCAGGTGTCTAGAAGGGTGTGAGCAAGATTTCCATCGACCCGCTGCTGCCGCCTGACCCACCGCTGTCGTCGTCGGATGACAACGATTCGGCGGAGACGTCAGAGCGGCCCGTTGCCGACGGTCTCGTCACCGAAGTTCGAGTAACTGAATCCATCGAGGCCGCCTACCAGCGACTGTACCCGCGGCTTGTCCGACTGGCCTTTCTGCTCGTCGACACCACCGAGCACGCCGAGGAGGCTGTGCAGGACGCGTTTGCCAGGGCGTATCCGAAGTGGTCTCGCGTCGAGAATCCCGACTCCTACATGCGCATGGCGGTGGTGAACACCTGTCGTCGGATCCAACGTCGCCGATCGCTGGTACGTCGCACCCCCGACCAGCGACGTGACGACGCTGCACTCGGTGCGGATCACATCGCCGACGTCGTTCGGGCTTTGCCCATGTCGCTCCGTCAAGTCGTGGTGCTGCGGTACTACCTGCAGCTCTCCGACACCGAGATTGCCGAGACGCTGAAGATGGCGCACGGCACCGTCAAGTCCACATTGCACAGGGCGCGAGCCCGTCTGAGAGAGGAACTGTCATGACCGAAACATTCGAGCAGCAGATCGCCGAGTCACTTCACAACAGGGCGTCCAGCGCATCTCTAAATGGGGCTGGTTTCGGCGATGTCCGTCGTAGAGCCCGCCGCCGTCGGCAACGCCATGTCGCCGCCGCGGTCGTGCCGGCGATGCTCGGCACCGCATGGCTCGGCATGCGCCCTGCTCCTGGCGGAACGAGTGCACTACCGGTCGGTGCTGGTGCTCCTACGGACACCGCCGCCATTACACCTCCGGTCGACACAGGGCCGTCAGATGATGGCGCCGTGGCGACCGTGCCGGACAGCGTGTATTCATCGGATCCTGTGATGGCACCGGCCTCCACTACGCCGGCGTTGTCGTCGGACCAGATTGGGCGATTCGTCTGTCTCGACGCGAGCGGAGGGTCACCGGACAGCCTGAGGGAGTGCCAGGGGAGACTTGGTGGGGGCATGTCCTTCACTGCTGGTTCGCTGACCGATCACAGCTTTGTGATGGCGCTCGATCCTGCCTACCAGATCGACGCCGAAGAGGCAGCGGGCCTGTTTGGCTTGCCGATCGAGCCGCTTCAGGCTCCTGTGCTCACGGGTATCGACCTCGCTGGCACGGATGCGCGAGTCATCGTGGTGATCGGTCAATTCAATCCACCATGCACCGTTCCCGGCTGCGCCGACACCACGACCAGCTTGCCGTAGGGGAATCCATCGGTCTCGTTGAGGTCAGGGTTGGCTGAGCCGCTCGACGGGCTGACCGGTGACTTCGGCGCTCAGCACTAGTAGCGCACACAAACCTGGCGTAGCTACGCGCTGAAGCGGAACGTCGGAGCGCGGCCGCGTTATGTGGTCTGATCTGCGACGCTGCAGATCAGTCGCGTGAGTCAACTGGCTGCGGAAAGCTCGACGGTGACCTTGAGATCAAGCGCTGCTGCCACCTTCTGGAGCGTCGTGAGCGTGGCGCCGACGCCGCCTGCCTCGAGGCGGGCCACGGCGGCCTGGCTGGTACCCATGCGGGAGGCGAGCGTGCGTTGGCTGAGGCCTGCTGCCTCGCGGGCGTCGCGGACCTTCTCGCCCACGTCGAGGGCGAGGCGGGTGGCTTCGTAGGTTTCGTCGAAGATGACGCGTTCGTCGGCGGTCATGGCGGCGAGGCGGTTCCTCTTCAGTTCATCGATCGTCGTACGGGCCATCAGTCGTCCTCCTCGGCGGTGTGTCCTTCGGTGATGCAGCGGGTCATCGCCCAGCGCGCTCGCTGCACTTCAGCGCGTTCGTTCTGTCGTTGCTTGTGGAACACGGTCAGCAGCACGATGCGCCGACCGGTGGCGAAGTAGTAGGTGATCCGCCACGCCACCCGGAGCACGTCGAACCGCAACTCGAACAATCCGTCGCCGAGTGCTCGGGACGCCGGCATCCGGAGCAGGTTGCCTCGTTCGGCCAGGCGCTCGACGTGGGGGAACACCGACGCGAAGTCGTGCACGGTCAACCCACTCATCCATTGCTCCACCTCCGGCTCCAGCTCGACCGACCACATGACATCAAAGATGATATCAACCCGCGAGCTCGCTGGCCAGTGATTCAGCCTTGCGCGCCCCGCAGCTCGTCAGGGCGGAAGAGGCGGCCGATGGCGTCGCGGACTCGGTCCTCTTCGCCGGGCCAGAGGTGGCCGTAGATGTCGAGGGTGACCTTGGCAGACTTGTGACCGAGCGCCGCTTGCACCTGCTTCACGTTGCAACCCGCGTGGATCAAGGCGCTGGCGAAGAAGTGGCGCAGGTCGTGGAAGGTGATCGACTCGGGCAGCCCGGCGCGTCGACGAGCAGCTCGCAGCTCGTAGCCGAACTTGGCCGAGTCGAACGGCACACGGTTGCGATGGAGGAGCACGCCGTCGGCGCCGAGGCCGTGCTGTTGGATGTGTGCGGCGAGGTGGTCGAGCACCCACTGATCGGCCGGCACGATGCGCGTGCTCGCCTCGGTCTTCGGCGAGGTGAACGCTCCCGCCGCCGAGCCCGTCGCCTGCTGCCACTGGCGGTCGATCGTGACCGAGCGGCGAAGGAAGTCGACCCGATCAACGGTGAGGCCGGCCGCTTCCGGCTGGCGCAGGCCGAGGCCAGCGCCGATCACGATGGCCGCCTTGAACGGCTCCGTCGTCGCGGCGAGGAGCGCGTCGACCTGGTCGATCGACATCGGGAAGATCGGCGGCGCGTCGACTCTCGGCAGACGGACGCCATCGCACGGGTTGCGTCCGCCGAGGAGGCCGTCGTCGAGGGCAGTGTTGAACACTCCGGAGACGTGCTGCATCACAACACGCACAGTGTTCGGCGCGAGCGGCAGCCCGCTGACGAACGACTGGATTTCGCCCTTTCGGATCGACGCGATCGGCCGGTCACCGAAGTGAGCGATCGCATAACGCAGTCGTTCCTCGACCGTTCGGTGCGTGCGAGGCCGCCAGTTGCCCCGCTGGCGGTAGCGCAACGCAACTTCGGAGAACGGCGTGCGGCCGAGGCGTGGCGGGGCGTAGGTGCCCGTCAGTAGCCGGTGCTGCATGTCGACGAGGTGCCGCTCGGCGTCGGCCTTGCGCTCGAACGACCTCGACAGCTCCTTGCCCTGCGCGTGCTCGCGCCACATGGCGAGGTACACGACGGTCTTGCCGTCCTTGAGGAGCCGTCGGCGAACGTACGCCATGCCCTACAGCCTTCCACGCCCCCACGGGCCGTCGGGACGGCGGCGGGGTCGAGGCTTGAGCATCTCGAGGAACGCGTCGCGCGGCACGAGCACTCGCCGGCCGATGTTGAACGACGGGATCTCGCCGCGGGTGATCGAGTCGTACGCGCCCGACCGGGACACGCCAAGCAGTCGGGCCACCTCGTCGACCGTGAACGTCAGCCGCTCGTTCATCGGATCCCTCAGTCCGTTCGTTGCGTCGCTCATCGGTGACCTCCTCGTCACCTACCTACAGAGGCAATCGCGCGCAAAGCGCAGCACCGAACGCCAAAGAAATCTCGAAGACCACATCATCTGGGATGCGCGCTTATCCGGGATGGGTTCGGCTCGGCGTTGGTGTGCATGGGGCGGGTGAGGTCGTGTTGGTGATCGGTCCCGGATAATCCAGCGGTGCGGCCGAGGCTTGCTCGACGGGGGAAGTT
>JBBQMG010000089.1:0-17019 GCA_038328705.1 Acidimicrobiales bacterium
TTCGCCGACCGGACTGCCTTGGTGGTCAGCGCCCTCGACCTGTGGGAACAGCTCGGCACACTGGACATCATCGAACGATTGCAACGGGTACGCGACCCCAAAGCGCGACTGCGGGCACTGTTCGCAACAGCGTTCGGCGACCTCGTCGACGGCCCGGTCGACGCAGCGCTGGTCGCTCGCATCGGCGACCCGGTCGTTGGTCCCGTCGTGCGTCGGGTGACCGCCGCCCGCGTCGCTTTTCTGGAAGAGGTCTACCGCGAGCTCGACCTGTCCCCAACAAGGGCAGCGGCGCGGGCCCGCATCGCATACAGCACCTACGTAGGTCACCTCCACCTGCGTCGAGCGATGCCCGGTGATCGGCTGACGACCGTGCCAGCTACCGGCTACCTCCGCCAAGTGGTCGAGCTCCTCACGACCGACGTCTCGTGACTGAATCGGTCGACCCGAACTTTGCAACCCCCAGGACCCAGGTACCGGTCGCTCGAGGACGTGATGTCGAACTGGCGCCATCTGCGCAACGGAGGTGGCGTCCCCGCCGAGGAGTTGGACTGAGGTCCAAGGAGTAGTGCCCGAGGTGGGACTCGAACCCACACGCCCTTTCGGACAACGGATTTTGAGTCCGTCGCGTCTGCCATTCCGCCACTCGGGCGAGTGACCCGGGAGAGGCTATCGGGCCACCGACCCGAGGCATCATGTAGTGACAGCCCGTTACCCGTCGGTACCTCGTTCGTTACCCGTCGGTAGCCGCCATCGTTACCCACGGGTAGCTGAAAGTACCCATCGGTAACCGTCTACGCTCAGCGCATCATGCTTGCGTTCACCTTTCCCGGCCAGGGCTCTCAGCGGCCGGGCATGGGTCGCCCCTGGGCCGACCACGACAGCTGGGAACTTGTAGCCGAGGCCTCCGAGGTTGCAGAGCGCGATGTCGCCCGCCTGCTCCTCGACGCCGCCGCCGACGAATTGCGCGACACTCGCAACGCCCAGCTGACCACCTTCGTCTCCAGCTTGATGGTGCTCGACGCTGTCGAACGGTTGGGCATCGAACCCAGCTTCTGCGCCGGTCACAGCCTCGGCGAGTACACCGCGCTGACTGCCACGGGTGCGCTCGGCTTCGACGAGGGCGTACGACTGGTGTGCGAGCGCGCAGACGCAATGCACCAAGCCGGCAACGACAACGTCGGCACGATGGCTGCGGTACTCGGCCTCGACGACGATCAGGTGGAAGTCGCCTGTCGCCGCGCCGATAGCGACGTGTGGGTCGCCAACTTCAATGCACCCGGCCAGGTCGTGATCGCCGGCTCTCCCGAGGGCGTCGTCGCTGCAAGTCTCGTCGCCAAAGAACTCGGCGCCAAGAAGGTCATGCCACTGCAGGTCTCGGGTGCCTTCCATACACCGTTCATGGCGCCTGCACGCGACCGCTTGCGCAAGGCCATCGCCGATGCCAACCCGCGCGACACCGAAGTGCCTGTCATCTCCAACGTCGACTCGATGGCACACAATGCCGGCGCCGAGTGGAGCAGCCTGCTCTCCGCCCAGCTCAGCAGCCCTGTGCGCTGGAAGCACTGTCTGCTCACGATGGCCGAGCTTGGTGTGCGCGACTTCGTCGAGCTTGGGCCAGGTGGGGTGCTCACCGGCATGGCCAAGCGCACAGTCGACGGTGCCCGCACCATTTCCGTCTCGACGCCCGACGAGCTGGACAAGCTGCTCGACTGGGTCAACGTCGGCGCACCCCGGGCCACGACTCAGCACGAAGGCGAGCACCTGTTCGCCGTCGAGCGTCTGGTTGTCAGCCCTGCGGCCGGCGTCTTCTTGCCGCTGGGCAACATCACCGATGGCGCCACCATCGCCGTCGGCACGGTGGTGGGCCACATCGGCGACACCGAGGTGCGTTCGCCGTTTGCCGGCATTTTGCAGAGCTACATCGCAGTCGAAGGCGAGCGCGTCACCCTGCGCCAGCCCATCGCATGGTTGAGGACGGTCTAGACATGCCCGCACTACCCCCCAATGTCCGTGGCGCGGTCATCACCGGCTGGGGCACGGCGCTGCCGCCGACAGTGGTCACCAATCACGACCTCGAGAAGACCATCGACACCTCGCACGAGTGGATCGTCGAGCGCACCGGCATTCACGAACGGCGCGTCGGTGGCAGCACCGTTGGCCTGTCCGTTGAAAGTGGTCGCGCCGCACTGGAGATGTCCGGCGTCGACCCACTCTCCATTGATGCGCTGATTCTCGCCACCACCACCCCGGACCGCACCGTGCCCGCCAGTGCCCCGGCGGTACAGACCCAACTCGGCTTGCAGTGCGGCGCGTACGACCTGAACGCGGCGTGCAGCGGTTTCGTCTACGGGTTGGTGCAAGCGCACGGCATGATCGCCATGGGCGCCAAGAAGGTGTTGGTGATCGGCACCGACACGCTGGCCCGCATCACCGACTGGTCGGACCGCAACACCGCCATCCTCTTCGCCGACGGCAGTGCGGCCGTCGTGGTCGAGGCCGTCCAAGGCCCAGGGCAATTGCTCGGCTGGGACCTGGACGCCGATGGCACGGCTGAGAAGTTTCTCTACGCCGAGGTCGGTGGCTTCCTGCAGATGGACGGCAAGGAAGTCTTTCGCAAGGCCGTTCGCATCATGGTCGATTCCGCGACGAAGAGCATGCAACACGCCGGCGTGACCGCCGACGACATCGCGCTTGTCGTGCCCCACCAAGCCAACATCCGCATCATCCAGGCGTCGCTCGATCGCCTCGGCATGTCCATGGACAAGACGGCCGTCGTCTTGGATCGCACCGGCAATACGTCGGCGGCATCGATTCCACTGGCCCTCGCCGACGCGCTCGACAACGGCCGCGTGAAGAAGGGCGACCTCGTGCTGCTCGTCGGCTTCGGTGCGGGCATGACCTCGGCCAGTGCAGTGCTTCGTTGGGGTGGCGCTGAGGCCGACGCACCCGACGCAATGGTTTTGTCGTGAAGGTGATGCCGTGAGCCGAGTCGTACTCGTCACCGGCGGTTCGCGCGGCATCGGCCTGGCGTGCGCGCAGCGGTTCGCGTCCCTTGGCGATCGCGTCGCCGTCACCTACAACTCGTCTCCCCCGCCCCCCGGTCTGTTCGGCGTGCACTGCGACGTGACGTCGGTGGCCTCTGTTGAAGCAGCATTCGCCGCCGTCGAGGCAGAGTTCGGCCCTGTCGAGATCCTGGTCTCGAACGCCGGCATCACCCACGACGGGCTGCTGTTGCGAATGAGCGAGACCGACTTCACCTCCGTCATCGACGCCAACCTGACCGCCGCCTATCGCGTGACCAAGCGCGCGGCGCAGGGCATGCTGAAGGCCCGCCGCGGCCGCATCATCCTCATCTCGTCGGTGGTTGCCCTGCTCGGCTCCGCTGGCCAAACCAACTACGCCGCGTCCAAGGCTGGCCTCGTCGGTTTTGCTCGCTCAGTGGCACGCGAGCTCGGCTCGCGTAGCATCACCTGCAACGTCGTTGCTCCCGGCCCGGTGGCCACCGACATGACCGCCGCTCTCAGCGAAAAACGCCTGGGCGAACTGACGGCGGCGGTGCCGTTGGGCCGAGTCGCTACGCCAGAAGAGATCGCAGGAGTGGTCGCGTTCCTCGCGTCCGACGATGCTGCCTACATCACCGGTGCTGTCATCCCCGTCGATGGCGGCCTGGGCATGGGTCACTGACCCACCGCACACATCACCCGATTATCATCTGCAACAACCCAATGCCGTTGCAGCAAGCAACAAGGAGAAGTCCATGAGTGACGAACTGTTCGCCCGTTTCCAGAAGGTCGCCGTCGAGGTGCTCTCGGTGTCAGAGGACCAGGTAGTGCGCGAGGCCAAGTTCGGCGACGACCTCGATGCCGACAGCCTCGACCTGGTCGAACTGATCATGGGCCTCGAGGAGGAGTTCGGCGTGGAAGTGCCCGAGGAGGACCTTGAGGGTGTCGAGACCGTGGGCCAGGCCTACGACCTCGTCGTCGGCAAGCTCTGATGCCCGCCCCGGCCGCGCTCTCACCGACCATGGGTGTCCGTGGTCGGCGCGTTGCCATCACCGGGTATGGCGTGGTCGCGCCCTGCGGCCTCGGTAAGCAGGCCTTCTGGGCCGGCCTCAACGGCCCCGGTATCACCACCGGTCGCACGGTGGAGATCGCCGACTGGGATCCGACTCCGTACTTCGCGAACGCGAAGGAGGCTCGCCGCGCGGACAAGGTGGAGCAATTCGCCTTGGCCGCCGCAGCCGAGTGTTTCGAGCAAGCGGGTCGTCCAGACATCGACTCCAGCCGCTTCGGCACCATCTTCGCCACTGGCGTTGGGGGGCTGAGGTCGACCGAGGAGCAGATCGAAGTCCTCATCGAGAAGGGCGAGCGTCGCGTCTCGCCGTTCCTCGTGCCGATGATGATGCCCAACGCTGCCGGCGCGGCCATTTCCATGCGGTATGGCCTGCAGGGTCCCAACGAGACCATCACCACCGCCTGCGCCGCCTCGACGCATGCCATCGGCTACGCCTCACGTCTGATCGCGTGGGGCATGATCGATGCCTGCATCACTGGTGGCAGCGAGAGCGCCGCCTGCCCCATCGCCGTCGCCTCGTTCGGCAACATGACCGCCCTCAGTAGCAGCGGCAACAGTCGCCCGTTCTCCCCCGATCGTGACGGCTTCGTCCTCGGCGAGGGCGCCGCCGTGCTCCTGCTCGAAGAGTGGGAAGCAGCCATCGCCCGCGGAGCCATCATCATCGGCGAGGTCCTCGGTGCGGCCAGCAACGCCGACGCGCACCACATCACGGCACCGGCTCCCGGTGGCACGGGCGCCATCAAGTGCATGAATCTCGCACTGCGTGACGCCGGCCTCACCACCTCCGACATTCGCCAGATCAACGCTCATGGCACATCGACACCGCTCAACGACGCCGCCGAGGCCGCTGCCATTGCTGCCGTCTTCGGCCCTGGCGCGGTGCCCGTCACGTCCACCAAAGGCGTCACCGGTCACGCACTTGGCGCTGCTGGTGCACTCGAGGCGGCGGCCGTGTTGCTCTCGATGGAACATCGTCTGATTCCGCCCACGGCCGGCACCACGGTGCTCGACGAAAGCTTCGAAATCGACGTCGTACTCGGCGCCGCCCGCCCCTGGACCCCAGGCCCGACGATGTCGAACAGCCTCGGTTTCGGCGGCCACAACGGCACCATCATCCTCGCACCTGCCCCGTAACCCGTCGCGGGTCCTGCGGGTTCTGGGTGTCCTCAGTTCCGCAAACCGAAACCCATCACCCCCATTTGCGCGCGCAAATGGGTGCCGTCAGTTCTGGGTGTCCTCAGTTCCGCAAACGGAACCCATCACCCCCATTTGCGCGCACAAATGGGTGCCGTCAGTTCTGGAGGTCCTCAGTTCCGCGAACCGGGACTCAGGACACCCAGCATCTGCAGCTCGGTCAGCTGAAGCAGCTCAGGCAGCTCAGGCGTCGACGAGCACGAACATCAGCTCGCACTCACACGCGACCTTGCCGGCCAACAACGCCCGGCCAACGCCCTTTCCCGCTCGCGCCGACATGCGACCCAACTCGACCTCGAGCTCGAGCGTGTCGCCAGGGCAGACCTGGCGACGGAAGCGGGCGGAGTCGAGGCCACCGAACAATGGCAGCTTGCCGGAGAACCGCTCGTCGGTGAGCACCGCAATGGCACCCATCTGCGCAATTGCCTCGCACATCAGCACACCCGGCAGCGTTGGACGCCCCGGGAAGTGACCGCTGAAGAACCATTCGTCACCGGTGAGATGCCACACGCCGGCCCCACTGAGACCGGGTTCCAGCGCGGTGATCTCGCTGACGAACAGAAACGGTGGACGATGCGGCAGGATCGAGTCGGGCGACGGAAACGAACTCACTTGCCCACCGCTTCCAGCAACTTCTTGGGCGTGTCCGATGGGCTGATCTTGTACCACGCCTGCTCAACCACTCCCTGTGGGCTGATGAGGAAGGCTGACCGCACGATCCCCATATACCGCTTGCCGTAGTTGACCTTCTCCTGCCAGACCCCGAAGGACTCTGCCACTGTGTGCTCGGTGTCCGCCAGTAGGTCATAGCCCAGTGCGTACTTGTCGTCGAACTTCTTCTGTGCTGCAGGCTTGTCGGGACTGATACCCACGATCGCCGTGCCCTCGAGGGAGCCTGCGACGTCGCCTAGACCGCACGCCTGCTGGGTGCACCCAGGAGTGCTGGCCTTGGGATAGAAGAAGACCAGAACCCGCTCTCCGCGAAATGTGGCCAGGTCAACGACCTTTTCGTGTTGGTTCGTCAAGACGACATCTGGAGCGGGCGAGCCAACGATGAGCATCTCGGCAGCCTAACCAACCCTGTTGCGCGCACGGGAAGGTGACCGGCGTCTCAATTTTTCTGAAAAACTCTCTCAAGACTCTTGCAAGAGTCCCTACCAGTCGTGGTAATGTGACTCAACGTGATGTGCCTTGAGGGTTTCCTTCAAAGACATTCATGAGCGTTGAACAATTTCTCACAATACAGCAACTTCTCACGACGAAAGGTGGGTTTGGCATGTGGAAGGTCCTCGGCGGCGTCTTCAGGTGACGTCAACCACGGCGTAAGCCGTGGCCTGAAAACCCACCACGGGGTCGGGCGTGGGCGTGATAATGAGTCGGTATCGACCGCATATTGTCGTCCAGCCAGAATTCGAACCCGTAGTGAGCAGCGACAACCTCGCTCAAGCGAGCGTGCAAAACAACCCGGATCTCCTCAGGGGGATCCGGGTTGTGTCGTTTCCATACGACCATTGGGACGTAGCAGGCCTCGCACTCTGCGATCCAGCACTCGTCATCCTCGTAGAACCACTCGGTCACCCGGTCAGCGGCACACAGCTCACAGTCACCAGATGTCATGATTGCCATTGTCACGCACAAGAGGGCCCCGAAGGGCCCTCTTGCACCGACAACCTTGTGGGGAGCCTCTCAAATTGCTGTGATGGCCGCACGGCCACCAGGGTCAGAGTGCTGAGACGTCCAGGCCCGGGGGCAGGATGACTGCGTCAATGGCGTGGATGACGCCATTGGAGGCGGCCACGTCAGTGATGATCACATTCGATGAACCGTTGAGCTTGACGCCACCATCGACCGTGACGGCGATGTTCGAGCCTTCGACGCTGGGCACGTCGCCGGCCTTGACGTCAGCGGCCATGACCTTGCCGGAGACCACGTGGTACTTGAGGATCTGTGCGAGCACATCCTTGTTCTCCGGCAACAGCAGCTTGTCGACCAAGCCGGCGGGCAGGGCGGCAAAGGCCTCGTTGGTCGGGGCGAAGACCGTGAACGGTCCAGGTCCCTGCAGGGTCTCGACGAGACCAGCTGCGCCAACAGCGGCGACCAGGGTCGAGAAATCGGGGTTGGCACTGGCAACGACAACGATGTCGCCAGCCGCGGCGGGGGTGCTGTCTGCAACTGCGGGAACAGTCGTGACGGTGGTGTCCTTGTCGTCGCCGCACGCAACGAACAACATCGACGCTGCCATTGCAACGGCTATTACGGAACGCTTCTTCATCAGTGTCTCCTCCTGAGATCGATCCTGCGGGGGCAGGATTCAGTACACGTTCGGAGCGCTGACCCGGACGGATTGGAGATTTAGTACTGAATTGCGTGACGTACGTCACCGACGAACTCACCGACGGCGTCGGCGCCACTCTCGATCAGCCGGCGCATCACCGATGCACCCATCACCACGCCATCCGCGACATCGCACGCCTCGCGAGCCTGCGCTGCGTTCGACACGCCGACGCCAATCAGAACGGGCACGTCCGTCACGGCCTTGAGCCGTCGAGCAAGGGCAGCGGCCGTGGTGGCCAATGCGGCCCGCTCCCCTGTCACGCCCAGCAGGCCAACCGAGTACACGAATCCGCGTGCGCGGGCGGCTACACGCGGCAACCGATCGTCCGGCGCCGTCGGGGCAGCCAGCATCACGGTCTCGATGCCGGCCGCATCCGCGGCTGCACACCACGGACCGGACTCCTCCAACGGTAGGTCGGGGACGATGGCCGCAACGATGCCGGCAGCAGCCAGTTGGGCAGCGAAACGCTCGTGGCCGGCATGATGAACCGTGTTGTAATACGTCATCACTGCCAGCGGAATCGACACGTCGAGACTGCGCACTTCCTGCAGGATCGACACTGGAGTGGCGCCACCATCAAGTGCTGCCTGTGACGCCTCCTGAATGATTGGGCCATCCATCACCGGGTCGCTGAACGGAATGCCGATCTCGATGGCGTCGGCCCCGGCAGCAGCGGCAGCACGCACCGCGTCTTGCCAGCCGGGGTAGCCGCCCGTGATGTACGGCACCAAGAGCTTGCGACCAGCCGACCGCTTCTCACGGAACTCGGTTTCCATCGCACCGAACGACATGCTCATCCAGTCACGTCCGCACCCAGGACGTCCATCATCTGCGCAACATCCTTGTCGCCGCGACCGGACAGGTTCATCAAGACCGTCTGACCTTGCATATCGGGCGCTGCACGCACAATCCAGGCCATCGCGTGCGCGCACTCCAGAGCGGGGATGATGCCTTCCGACTTGGCCATCAACTGGAAGGCCTCGATGACCTCTGTATCGGTCACGTTCGGGTACTCGGCGCGACCGATCGAGGCGAGATACGAATGCTCGGGGCCGACACCGGGGTAATCGAGACCG
Organism: Acidimicrobiales bacterium; assembly: GCA_038328705.1. GTDB lineage: Bacteria > Actinomycetota > Acidimicrobiia > Acidimicrobiales > Ilumatobacteraceae > UBA668. The sequence continues at coordinate 8,680 of JBBQMG010000089.1, forward strand.
GCTGAAATGCTATGCGCCTCCTGTACCTGGCCGTACTCGTCTTGCATGAGGTAGCTGCGCATGCCGTGCACCACACCGGGCTGAGCGCGAGCCACCGCCGCTCCCCCAGCGGGCTCGACGCCCACCAAACGGGTGCGATCGTCAACGAAGCCGCTGAACAAGCCCATTGCGTTGCTGCCACCACCGACGCACGCAACGGCCACGTCCGGCACATCCCCCCACAGCTCGATTGTCTGCTCGCGAGCCTCGGTGCCGATCACACGATGGAACTCGCGCACCATCCACGGGTACGGATGCGGCCCCATGACGGAACCCAGGCAGTAGTGGCTGGACTCGACGCTGGCGACCCAGTCGCGCATGGCTTCGTTGACCGCGTCCTTCAATGTGCGGCTGCCGCTGTGCACCGCCTCCACCTCGCTGCCCAGCAGCTTCATGCGGAACACGTTGAGCGCCTGCCGCTCCACATCCACCGCACCCATGTACACCTTGCACTCCATACCCATCAGCGCGGCCGCCGTGGCGCTGGCCACGCCGTGCTGGCCGGCGCCGGTTTCGGCGACCAAGCGCTTCTTGCCCATTCGCTTGGCGAGCAACGCCTGACCGAGAACGTTGTTGATCTTGTGTGAACCGGTGTGGTTGAGGTCTTCGCGCTTCAACGCCAACCGAATACCCAGCTGCTCGCTGAGATTCTTGCACTCGGTGAGAATGGAGGGGCGGCCCGCGTAGGTGCGCAGCAGATGGTCGAGATCGGCTCGGAACACAGGGTCGGCCCAGGCATCGACGAAGGCCGCTTCCAGCTCCTGGCACGCGGGTACCAGTGTCTCGGGAACGAAGCGACCACCGAATTCGCCGAAGCGACCGGTGTCCGACGGCGGGGCCATCAATGACATTGCAAACTCCTGTGGTGGGGAAACCGTGGGGGACTGTGCGGGGTACTACAACTCGTCGTCGGCCCAGTCGTAGGGCATCACGTCGGGGCCAAGGTGCTGCGCCGGGGCGGCAGCACGAGCCCGCTCGATGAACGCCTTGACCTTGAGCGCATCTTTCTTACCGGGCGACTTCTCGACGCCCGATGACACGTCTACACCCCACGGGTGCGTGATGCGAACTGCTTCTGCAACATTGTCAGGATCGAGGCCGCCGGCCAGGATGAGCCGCGGGCCTTGTGCGACCTCGTCGACCAACGTCCAGTCGAAGACCTGTCCCGAGCCGGGCTTGGGCCCCTCGACCATGATCAGATCGGTACCGAACTCGTTGGCCCGGCGGGCATCGGGAGACCCTGCCACCACGACCTTGATGACCCAGCGAATGCTGGCGGCAACGTCTGCGACCATGCCGGGTGTCTCGTGGCCGTGCAGTTGGGCAGCCTTCAGGCCCGCCCGATTCACGATGTCGATGACGCGTGACGGGTGCTCGTCGCGGAATACGCCGACGGTCAGGATCTCGGGCGGCAGGCGGCGGGTGATGTCGTACACCTGTTGCGCTGCCACCTGCCTGGGCGACGGCGCAAAGATGAACCCAACAGCGTCGGCGCCCATGGCGACGGCGAACAGGGCGTCGTCCTCGTTGGTGATACCGCAAATCTTCACGAACATGCACTGTCACGGTACCGCTACCGGCCTAGCCGAGGCGGTATCCATTTCTTCGGGCGCTCGAGCTAGCCGGCGATGAGACCCTGAATGGCTGCAGCAGGGTCGCCGCTGGTGACCAACGTTTCGCCGACGAGAACCGCGTGATAGCCAGCGGAGTACAGCGCTGCTGCGTCCTGCGGACCCCGAACTCCACTCTCCGCCACTCGCACGACACCCGGCGGCATCACCCCAGCCATTCGCAGTGCGCGCTCGTGGTCCACCTGGAACGTGACCAGGTCGCGCTGGTTGACGCCAACAAGCGTCGCCCCGGCAGCGAGTGCGACTTCGAGCTCGGTCTCGTCGTGGATCTCGACGAGTACATCGAGCCCGATGTCAACGGCCAGCCTGTGGAGCTGGATCAGCTCACGAGCCTCCAGCGCGGCCGCAATCAACAGCACACAGTCGGCGCCCATCAACCGAGCGTCGATCACATCGTGCTCGCACACGGTGAAGTCCTTACGCAATACCGGCAGTGAACACGCGGCTCGTGCAGCCTGCAGATCCGCCACCGACCCGCCGAACGATTCCTCGTCCGTCAGCACCGACAGGCATGAGGCACCACCACGCTCGTAGTCGCGAGCCAACGCAGCGGGGTCGAGCCCCGCATTGAGGTCGCCCTTCGACGGTGATCGACGCTTGACCTCGCTGATGACCGCCAGGTGCGAGACCTCGGCGAGCGCGGCCCGAAAGGCCCTGATCGGCGCCATGGCCGAGGCCTGCTCGACCAATGCTGCGAGCGGCCGGTTGTCCAGCGCGGCGACGCGCCGGTGACGGGCGATGATGGTGTCGAGGTACGTAGCCATCAGCGACCGCGTCGGTGCCTCAGAGACCTTTGCCGGTGACCGGCGCGAGGAAACGCATCTCCGGGCGACCGGCCATGAACGGCGCCAGCGATGGGCCGAAGGCCTTGAACCAATCAGCACTGGAGTGCGCGATCAGGGCTGCCTGCTCGGTGTACAGCTCGTAGACGAACAGCGCGTCGGGGTCTGCCTCCTCCTCGTGGAGGATGTAGACGAGCGTGCCGTCCTCGGACTGCACGTTGTCGACCGCGACCTGAAAGGCCGTGGCGGCCTCGGCGCGCACGCCAGGCTTGAGCGGGAGACGGACCCACACTGCGACTTTGCTCATCGTTGCGCTCCTTCGAAAACGGTGGTGGCACCAGACGATGCCCGGCGGGCACGGTAGCAGCGTGGCAGCATGAGCCGATGGCCGAAGCGGAACGCACCGTCGTCGTGGTGGAAGACGATGCCAATATTGCCGATCTGCTCGACATGTACCTGCGCGAGGCGGGCTACCGAGTGCTGCAGGCGTCAACCGGCGGGCGCGGCCTCGAACTGATAGAACAACACCGCCCAGCGCTGGTGCTGCTCGATATCGGGCTGCCCGACATCGATGGTTTCGAAGTGTGCAGGCGAGTGCGTTCGAAGAGCAACGTGCCGGTGCTGTTCCTCACCGCTCGCGACGGCGAGATCGACCGCATTCTCGGCCTCGAGCTGGGAGCCGATGACTATGTCACGAAGCCGTTCAGCCCTCGCGAAATCGTGGCGCGAGTGAAGGCGATCCTGCGACGCGGTCAACCCGACGCGCGCGACGACCACGACGTCATTCACCTCGGCGACGACTACCAGGTGGACATCACCCGGCGCGAGGCGCGCTGTAAGGGTGAGGCCGTTGCGCTGGCCACCCGCGAGTTCGACCTGATCTCGCATTTGGCTCGCAACCAGGGCATCGCGCTGTCGCGACAGCAGTTGCTCGACAGCGTGTGGGGTGTCGACTGGATCGGCGACGACCGCACCGTCGATGTGCACGTGCGCCAGCTGCGCAAAAAGCTGGGCGACGACCTCCCACTGGCGACGGTGTGGGGCATTGGGTATCGGCTGGGATAACACAATGCTCACACTTCCCAGCAAGGCTTCGCGTCGATGACCCGGCGCCTCGCAACCGTGATCGTCAGTGTCGTGATCGCGACGCTGCTGCTGGCGGGCGCCGGAACGTTGCTGCTGTCGGCCGCACGCGCCCGCACCACCACGGTCCAGGAACTACGCACAGAAGCCGAGCAGATGGCCGACAACATCGGCGCGGTTCTGGACATCGACGAGTCGCTGTCGGCCGTCGAGCAGGCCCGACAGTTGAAGAACCGGCTACGGCTGCTTGCGACCGTGCGCAAGGTGATCGACCTCGACGACGTCGCCGTGCTGATCGTGCAGCGAAATGGTCAGATCCAAGGCGATCTGCCCGGCTCGCTGAGCATGGCCGACATTCAGCTCGATGTCCTCGCGACCGGCCAGTCCATCGCGGACAATCGGGGCAAGCTCGCGTACGCCGCCGCACTCGCCTCCGGCCCAGCCGGCCCAGCCGGCCGACAGTACATCGTGGCGGTGACACGACGCATCGACGCTGGGCTGGGACCGTCGTTCCGGCTCTTCGTCTGGGCCTCTGGCGCCACGATTCTTCTTGCTCTCGGAGCGGCATACCTACTGGGCCGGCGGCTCAGCAAGCCCATTCGGGAGGCGTCGGCGGCGACGCAACAGATCGCCGCCGGCCACCTCGGAACCCGCCTTGCCGAACCTGCAGCGACTCAGCATGACGAGCTGGCGGAGTTGGCCCGCAACGTCAACGGCATGGCTGCGGCCCTCGAACGCTCGCGCGGTCTCGAACAGCAGTTCCTGCTGTCAGTGAGCCACGATCTGCGTACACCGCTGACCTCGATTCGTGGCTATGCGGAGGCGATCGACGATGGCAATGTCGACCCCAAGCGCGCCGCTGCGGTCATTCGAGCCGAGTCCGCACGCCTCGAGCGGCTGGTCGCCGACCTGCTCGACCTTGCCAAGCTGCAGGCGCGAGCGTTCACCTTTGCGATTGGCCCCGTCGACCTGTCGGCCGCAGTGCACACGGCAATCGACGGTGCCGCCGGCTCGCTACCGAGCATCACCTTCCATCCGGTCACGAGCGGCCCGCTCACGGTGCGCGCCGACCCCGACCGGCTCGCGCAAGTCCTGGCCAACCTCGTCGAGAACGCCGGTAGGTACGCCCGCAGCTCGGTGCTCGTGTCGGCGCGTGCGGAGCGCAAGTGGGCGGTGGTAACCGTCGACGACGATGGTCCTGGCATCGCACCGCACGATCTCCCCCACGTGTTCGAACGGCTCTACGTCGCGCGTGATCGGCCGGAACGTCGCGAGAACTCCAGTGGCCTCGGCCTGGCGATCGTGCGCGAGCTGGTCGTCGGTATGGGCGGGGAGGTCTCCGCCGGCACTGCGCCGACTGGTGGCGCCCGTTTGTCGTGCCGTCTGCCGCTGGCCAGCTAGCGCGGGTACGGTTCGGGTATGGCAATCTCACGCAAGTCCGAAGCCCCCGTAGGCGTCACCAACACATCGGGTGAACCAGAAATCGTGCTCGAGGTGGGCGGGTTGGTGCTGTCGATGAAGCCACCGGCAGCACCTGACGAGCGCTCAGAAGCCCAGACGGACGCTGATCTCGGCAAGTAGCGACTCGATCGGCACCCGCACCTGGGTGGTCGTGTCGCGCTCGCGAATTGTGACGGCGCCGTCTTCCAACGAGTCGAAGTCGATGGTGACGCACAACGGCGTACCGATCTCGTCCTGGCGGCGATAACGCTTGCCGATGGCCTGCGTCTCGTCGTAGTCGACCATGTAACGGTCGGCCAGCGTCGCGTAGATCTGGCGAGCCAGCGGAGTGAGCGTGTCCTTCTTGCTGAGGGGCAACACAGCCACCTTGTAGGGAGCCAAGCGAGGGTGCAGCCGCAGCACGGTGCGCGGCTCGTCGTTGATGATGTCCTCGTCGTATGCGGCGAGCAGGAATGCAGCCATCGCCCGGTTCACGCCGGCGGCCGGCTCGATGACGTACGGCACGTATCGCTCGTTGGTGGCCTGGTCGAAGTAGTCCAGCTTCTGACCGCTGTGCGCCGCGTGCTGTTTGAGGTCGTAGTCGGTGCGTTGCGCGACACCCTCCAGCTCACCCCAGCCCCACGGGTACATGAACTCGATGTCGCTGGTGCCGCTGCTGTAGTGGCTGAGCTCGTCGGCGTCGTGGGGGCGCAGCACCAGCATCTGCGCCGGAATACCCAGGTCGATGTACCACTGCAGGCGGGCGTTGCACCAGTACTCGTACCACTGCGCGCTCTCGGCCGGCGGCACGAAGAACTCCAGTTCCATCTGCTCGAACTCGCGAGTGCGGAAGATGAAGTTGCCAGGCGTGATCTCGTTGCGGAAACTCTTGCCAACCTGAGCGATACCGAACGGCGGCTTCTTGCGACTTGTCTGCAACACATTGACGAAGTTGACGAACATGCCCTGCGCGGTCTCTGGCCGCATGTAGACCTCGGCGCCGCTGCCCTCCACGGGGCCGGCGAAGGTCTTGAACATCAGGTTGAAGGCGCGGGCCGCGGTGAACGAGCCGGTGGCCGCGCAGTTGGGGCACACGTTGGGATCGATGAGGTGGTCCTCGCGGAAGCGCTGCTTGCACTTCGTACAGTCGACCAGCGGATCGCTGAAGTTGGCAAGGTGGCCACTGGCCTCGAAGACCTGCGGCGGGGCCAGGATCGCGGCGTCGATCAGCACGACGTCGTCGCGCTGTTGCACCATCGTGCGGATCCACGCCTCGCGCACGTTGCGCAGCATGAGGGAGCCCAGCGGGCCGTAGTCGTAGCTGGAGCGAAAACCGCCGTAGATCTCCGCCGACGGGTACACGAAGCCCCGCCGCTTGCAGAGATTCACGATCTGATCGAGTTCGGTGGCAGCCATAGCGGTGCAAGGCTACGGGCACCCCTTCGGCAGCCGCGAAATCATTTCCGAAAAGTGCAAGTATGCAGGCAGTACGTGGTCTTCACCGCAACGAACGGAGGAGTAGATCATGATCGGTTTCAGCAAGCGGTTGGCATTGTCGGTCGTTGCCATTTCAGGGTTGATGGTCAGTTGCAGTGACAGCCAGTCGGTTGGCTCTGGGGAAACATCCAGCACGGTGGACCCAGTGACGACGATTCCAGCAGCGACCACCACGACCGCTGCCGTGACGACGTCGTCTGCCGAGGTCACCACCACCGCCCCTCCCGCCACCGTTGCTCCGCCCGCGCCAAGCACGACCGCGGTCAGCGCCTGCGACGGTGCCGACGGGATTGCCCCCGGCGCCACGATCGGTTCGGTCCTTCGCGGCGACATCGATGGCGACCTGTTGGACGACACCGTCACCGAGTACAGCCTCGACAACGTGCCCCACGTGCATGCGTTCCTTGCCACCGGCGGCCACAGCGACGCCGAAGTTCCCATCGGCTCTGCCGAGCGTGTCTCGATCAGTTTCGAAGACTTCGACTACGCGCTCGGTGCATCTATCAAGCCGCCGCTCGCGGTGCTCGCAGTTGGCCCCACCAAGGCGGGTACCGCCCAGTTCACCTTCCTCACCCTCACCCCGCAGAGCTGCATCCGCCCGTGGCAGATCGATGGCGCGGGCATGTTCGTCGGTCGCATTTCGACGGATGGGCCGTACGAAGGCATGTCCTGCGAGATCGCTGCCGGCAACCGCTACTACGCGCTGAACTCGGCCGAACAGGCAGTGCCGGGCGGCGACTGGACGATCACGCAAACGGTCATCAATCACAACTTCACAACCGTGCTCCTCGACCCACCGCTGCCCGCGATGACCATGCCCGATGGCCCCGACGTGCAAACGATGTACGGCGACTTCTACGGTTGCGACACCCCGGCGATGTTCCCGTGAGCGGCCGGCACCGCATCTCCGCTGTCGTCCTCACTGCGGCGGTCGCCATGCTCGCAGCATGCAGCGATTCCAAGACGATCGGCAGCTCGACCACCGTGTCACCTGCGACCTCGGACTCTCTCTCCCCGACCGTGCCTGTCACCGACGCGGTGACCACCACTGGCGACGCCTCCACAACGACCGTCGCCATTACGTCGACGACGGTCGCAGCAGCAACCGCCTTGGTGCTGCGCGACTCCGGTATAGGGTCCTTCACCCTCGGCGCTGCAGCGGCGTCGGTCGTTGACGGCATCTCCGTCCAGTTGGGTGATCCCACTCGCGACGATGCTGCTGACTACCCGGTTGCCGACGGCCTCGGCGCGTACACCTCCACCGATGGTGAGATCGGGTTCATTGCACCCATGGGCCGGTCAGTGTGCTGGTCGATCAACCTGTGTGCCCATTTCGGCGGCGCCAGCACCGCATCCATGTCGTTCACAGGCTGGACGTATGCCAACGACCCCACCACGGCGTTGTCGTCAGTCAGCGGTGGGACCGTCGGCGCTCGCTGGAGCGAGTTGCCGACGATGGATGTGGATGCTGGCGGCTGCTATTCAACGGGCAGCGGCGCCATCGACGGCGTTCGTGTGGCGCTCGAGTCGACCGGCGATCCGTTCGGCGCGTTCGATGATGCGGGCAACTACATCGCCACCCTGCCTGCACGCGGTGATGTCAAAATCATCTCGATGGAGACTGGCAAGACACCGGTCTTCCTCTACGGCGACTGCTGATCGCAGCCGTACAGCGCAGGCAGTGAATGTTGCCCAGGCGTTGATATTCGGTACCAGCGTTGCGGCTGGGAGCTAGTGCGTTTCGAACATGGCAACCGTGCGCAGGCGTCGCTCGATGTGATGCTCCAACGCCCGGGTGGCGTGCGTGGCCACCTCGTGGGTAGTGCGTGACGGCGGGGTGTCGAGCGCATCGTTCAGGCGGCCGCCAA
>JBBQMG010000090.1:0-16790 GCA_038328705.1 Acidimicrobiales bacterium
GGCCGGCCCGAACAGATCGACGATCGACTTGCCCGGCGCGGCCGTGAACAACACGACCATGTTCTCGCCCCCGAACAACGTCTGATAGCGAGCGTTGTCCTTGGCCACCTGCGACGACGGGTCGATGTAGCTGTCCTGGCCCGTTGCGAAGTCGAGCTTGTTGAGCCCGACCAGCAGCACCGCGGTAACCACCAATACGGAGGCGAGTGTGCGGCCCGTGCGGCGGCTGAGCGCGTGGCCGATCGAACGCCACCTGCCGTTGCTTGCCGAGTCGTTGCCTGGCGTGTCGTTGTTGCTCGTGTCGTTGCTCGTCATCGTGGCGTTGCTCCTGATCGTGAGGCGAGTTCGCTGAGCTCGGCAATTGCGTCTTCGATTCCTTCGGCCATGGCCTCTACATCGGGCGCCGAGTCGTAGTCCCCCGTGACGCCGAACGAGAGCCGGCCGTTGTAGGAGAGGATCGCCACGCCAATACGTACCCCAGGGCTGAGCGGCACAAACGGCAGATAGTCGACCATCTCGCGACCCAGCGCGTACAGCGGGTAGGGAGGGCCGAACACGTTCGTGGTCACGGTGTTGATGGTGCGCTGCGACGTGCGGTGCATGATGCTCATCGCCGCGCGTACGGCGCCCGCGAACAGCGCCGGTGGCAGCAGGTCCGCGGCTTCGAACGCTGCTGCGCCGGCGGTTGCCTGATTCGACCGCTTCAGCTCGGCCATGCCTGTCGCAACTGTGCGCAATCGCTCCAGCGGGTCGGAAATGCCGACGGGCAGCTCGGCGATCATCATCGACACCTGGTTGTTGTGGGTGTGGTCGTCTGCCGAACGGATCGACACCGGCACCAACGACGAGATGGTTGCATGGTCAACCACGTCGCCGCGCTGCACCAGCAGATCGCGGAAGGCGGCAGTGATGGCAGTGAGCACGACGTCGTTGACCGAACCCCCGAACACCCCGCGAATCTCCTTCGTCTCGGTCAGCGTGCAACGCGCGACAGCCCATCGACGGTGGCTTCCGATGGAGCCCTCGATGGACAGCGGTACGGACGGGGCCGCGATCCGTCGACCGAACGAGCCCAGCCCAGCGAACGTGTCGGTGAGCTGGCGCAACGCCTTGCCGGGCGTGCTGGCACCGCGGACGACCGACGCCATCAGCCGACCTGGGGCAAGCACCAAACCGGCCATGGCTTCGAACAGCAACCGACCATCACTCGGCTCAGGACTCGGCGTCCACGCCGGCGCAGGAGCGACCTCTGCATCGGGGGTTTTGTCCAGGATCGCCGTCATCAAGTCGGTGCCCGACACGCCGTCGACCATGCAGTGGTGCACCTTCGAGATCAGCGCCCATCGTTTGCGGGGCAGCCCTTCCACCAACCACATCTCCCACAACGGCCTGTTGCGGTCGAGCTCTTGCGACATCAGCCGGCCCATCAAGTTGTCGAGGTCCTGCGCGTTGGCGCGAGGCGGCAACGCCGAGTGACGCACGTGGTAGCCGAGGTCGAAGTCGGGGTCGTCCACCCACACCGGCCGGCCGACACCGCCCGGGACCAGCCGCACCTTCTGCCGAAACCGGTGGACCAGGTGCAGCTTGCTGCTGATCAGCGCAGTCAGCTCGTCCATCGACGGCGCCTTCCCGGTGAACACCGCACACGACCCGATGTGCAGATGCGTCGTGCCGTCCTCAGCGTGGAGGAACAGTGCATCGAGTGCGCTCATCTTGTTCATTTCGAGCCCACGCTCAGTACGTCGTCGAAGCCCTCGCGCAGACAGGCGACCAGCTCGTCGGAATCGGGAACCGCAGTGGTGTCGATGTTGATGCCGATGCAGCACTGATCACCGTGCGACAGCAGCGCGACGCTCATCGCAGCACCCGATGACGGGGCGAATGCGTACTCGCGAGTGATCTCCGCGCCGGCCAAGTAGACCCGATGCGTCAGGCCGGGCACGTTGGTCGCGACGAAGTCGATGGCCTTCAACATTCCGCCGAAGATGGCCGTGGTCATCGCGATCGGCAGCCGGTTCAACACCCCCGCGATCGTGTTGCTCAACGGCAGCGACGGTTCTGTCCGCCACCGTCGCGACAGCGTGCCCATCCGCTGCATCCGCTGCGACGCGTCAACCGCATCGATCGGAATCGTCAGCCGAGCAGGGACGAAGCGGTTGTTGCCCAGCTCGTCGCCCGGCTTGCGCAGGTTGATCGGCATCGTCACCCGCAACGCGGTCACGGGCGCACCGCGACGTTCGTGGTAGCGGCGCAATCCGTCGGTGACGCTGGCGAGGAAGGCATCGTTCAAGGTGCTGTTGGCGGCGTGCGCCGCCGCGAGCAGATCGGCCAGCGGCACCTCGAACGCGTCGAAGTGACGGGACAGACCGCGCCCGACCATCACCGGCGACAGCGGCGTCATGGCCGGTGCCAACAGCTTCACGATCGACTTCGCGCTGCGCACGCTCGACCCGACCACGCGATCAGGCCGCAACACCGCTGCCGTCGCGAACGACGGAAACGCCTGCGCGCCGCGCCACGACAGCGCAGTTGCGGTGCGAGCGTTGGCCAGCAGCGGCTGCACGATCGCCTCCAGCGCCCCGACCTTTTTCGATCGCTCGCCGGCGCTGACGTTCCTCCGCGGGCCCGGTGAGCGCGACTCGTCCAACAGCAGTTCGGCCATCTTGATCCCGCCGACCCCATCGGTGAATGCGTGGTGCAGCTTCTGGATGAACGCCGCGCGACCACCAGCCAGACCCTCGACCAAGGTGAACTCCCACAGCGGCCGGTCCTTGTCGAACGCGGCCATGGCGAACAGGCCGGCCATGTCCAGCACGGCGCGCAGATCGCCCGGCGCCGGGCACACCACACGGCGAAGGTGGTAGTCGACGTCGAAGCGATCGTCGTCCTCCCACCGCGGCGGGCCGACGCGCATCGGCGTCGACACCACCTTCTGCCGCAAACGCGGCACCTGGATGCACGCCTCGTCCATCCGCCGCCGCAGCCGTTTCCAGTTCGGGCTGCGGTCGAGCATCGAGACAGCAACGATCGTGGTGCGCAGCACCGGATCGCGTTCGATGGTCCACAGCACGGAATCGGATTCGTTCAGATGTGACGAGAAGTGGGGGCGCGGCGCCACCGATTCCTCGATCACTGCGTGAGCGGTCATGGCGTCTCGAATCTGCTCGGTCGGTCGGCAATCCGCTCCGCTGCCTGGTCAGCACCGGGGTTGCCCCTACCAAGAACATACGAAGGCCGTTGGCCTGGCACTAGAGCATTTCGGCCCCAAAGCGAGCCCAATCGGCGCCAGTCGTGCCGGCGACGGGCTCGCCAGAACTTGGTTCGGTCAGCTGTCGAAGCCGTTGAGCTGGTCGACAGCGTCAACGACGTCACCAATGGTGAAAAAGTTGACGGCGATGAAGTTCGGGAGCTTTCCGCGTTGGTCGGCACAGCTGCGTGCTCGGTCGACGATCACGGTCCGTTGGTTGATGTCGACGGCATCGCTACGGTCCGGCGCCTCGCGCTGGATCCAGTGATTGAGAAGAAACAGCGGAGCGTTCGGATATCCGCGTTCGAGGTCGCAGTCGAGTGCCTGGACGGTGCGCACGTGGTAATCCGTGTCTTGGATGAGTTGGCGGGCGTCGTGGTACCACACCGGCGGGGGTGACCCGGTGTCGGCGAAGACCACGAGGCGCTCGCCGGTGTCGACCAGCTGGCCAAGGGTCGGCCAGTCCGTGGTCGGTGACCCTAGGTAGAGGTAGGGGTCCAGTCCGCTCGCCGTGAATGCGGCCTCGGTGTCGGGCGTGCTGATCCCGTTCTGGATGATCAGAGTCACGACATCGTTCGGATTGGCATCCAAGAAGGCTTTGATGCCGTTCAGGGCGGTGACCAACGAGATGGCCCCGTATGCGCAGCGACTGTGGCAGAGGTAGCTGCCGGGGTGTGCTCGGAGGCGTTCGTCGAGCTCGTCGTAGAGGAAGCTGGCGACGGTGGGCGGAAGGGCGAGCTCGATCGTGCTGAGCTCGCTCGGGGCGTCGATCTCTGGCCAGTAGCTCGTATCGATGAGCAGTGTGCGGATGCCAGCGTCGAGCTGTGCGGTGATGTTCGCGTCGTGTTCGGGCCAGATCTGGACGACGTCGGGGCTCGACATCGAGTTGTGGGTGGCCGCCTGCACGATCTGGTCGTAGGGACGGTCACACAGTTCGGCGTGACCGTTGCACTCGCGCCCGGCCGTGACGGAGTCGGGGCGGGCAGCGGCGAGCGCAACAATGCCGAGGCAGGCAAGTGCAACCGCTCCGGCAAGGAGTCTCCCGGTTCGCCGCTCAGCTCGTCGGAGTCGGATGAACACGATGCTGACCAGCGCTAGTCCGGCGAAGGTTGCGGCGGCGATGAGTAGCTGCACCGTTCGGCCGTTGATGGTGCTGGTCAGTGTCGTACGCAGCTCGGCGTCGACATCGTCGATGATCGCGATCACCGACTGCGGAAGGTCGTTCGTGCGGTCCGGTCGAGCAGCGTCAGACAAGGGGGATGCGATCCGGATGACGCGCGCGCCGATCGCGGTGATTGCGGCTGCGGCGCCGAACGCGACTGCGATCGTGATCAGCGCGGTCTTACGGTTCGCTGCAATGACGAGCAGCCCGATCAACGCAAGCGCAACCAGCGCGAGCGCCGCCGGGACAGCCCACGCAGGGAACCACCGCGCGAGGTCACGAATCGTGTTGAGTTGGGCCAGTGGCTGCCGTTGCGGTTGGCCCGCCTGTCGGCCAAGAGCATCGAGGACATCGATGCGGAGGTGACCGCTGGAGGCGAGCAGCGCCTGCGCGTCCTGCAGGTAGGTACCGACGTATGCGGTCGCGGAGGTGATGAGTGCGTCGCGTTGATCGCCGGACTCGATCGCCGCGACAACTTGATCGCGCACGTCGGCCGGCAGGCCGTAGCTGGTTGCCGATTCGACAGCCTCGGTGATCTGCGCCGGGTCGATCGCCTGCCCGGCGAACACGGGAATCGTGGGAGGGATGTTGCCGGCTGAGATCTGATCAGCGAAGACGCGGACCGCATCGCTGTATGCTGGCAGGTTCGTGAGGACATCCGAGGCCGCATTTGAGAGCGCCTGATTGAGGACAGTCTCGGCGGTCGAATTGAACTGCAGCAGGGTGCTCGAGAGGTCGATGGAGTCGTCCAATTGGTCGGTTTCGCCGCTGGCGTACGCGACAACGGAAGCAATCACTGCCTCGGTCGCCCGCTGCAACGTCGCTGGTGGGAGCGCGATCCTCAACACGGCGTTCGACAGCGCCGCCCTGTCGGCCAGGTCCCGGCCACCGACCTCGAACTCACCGACCAACGCATTGGTCGTTTCCCGGACATCTGGATCGGTGAGGATCTGTGAGTACACGCGTCGATACACGTGTTGGTCGGCGAGGGCCGAGCTGTAGAAACCCGTCATCAACAGCCGATCACGTACGACGGTCGCCGCCACGGAGTACACGGACCCGGCGATGATCACCATCACCAGGCCGACACGCACTGCGAAGCACAGCCGCGAATTCGGCCAGCCCCGAGTCGGCGTTGGATCCCCGGGTACCATCGCCTGACCCTATGCCCCACCGCAGCGAATCCACACTTCGTCCAGGGCTAGGGTGCGAGCGATTCGTGCACTCTTGATGGAAGGTGTCGCCGATGGGTCATCGCTTCCCGATGGTGAACGCCAAGGGTCTCGAACGGTGGCTACCGGGTCTCGCCGTGGCCAAGAGCTACGAGCGGTCGTGGCTGCGAACCGACCTGGTGGCCGGCATCGTCGTCACTGCCCTGCTCATCCCGGCCGGCATGGGCTACGCAGTGGCCGCCGGGCTACCACCGGAGACGGGGTTGTACGCGACGATCATTCCGTTGCTGGTCTACGCACTGGTGGGCCCCTCACGGATTCTGGTTCTGGGGCCGGACTCGTCGCTGGCGCCAATCATCGCGGCCACGATCCTGCCCCTGGCCGCAGGCGACCCGCAACGGGCCGTCGCCCTGGCGGGGCTGTTGGCGGTCCTGATGGGTGCGGCGCTGGCCGTGGGTGGGGTCATCCACCTGGGCTTCGTCACCGACCTGCTCTCCAAGCCGATCCGGGTCGGATACCTCAATGGCATCGCGCTCGTCGTCATCGTCAGCCAGGTGCCCAAGCTGCTCGGGTTCTCGATCGAGGGCGGCTCGATCATCGACGTCGTCCGCCAGATCGCGAAGGGAATCTCGGACGGCCAGGTCATTCGAACGGCGTTGCTGATCGGACTGGCGTCGATCGTGGCGATCCTCGTCCCGAAACTTCTCCGTAGCCAAGTTCCCGGCGTGTTGATCGCCGTCGTCGGCACCATCATTGCGGTCGCGGCCTTCGGCTGGGCGCACGAACTACCCGTCGTGGGTGCGCTCCCCCGGGGACTTCCTGCCCCAGCGCTGTCAGGGCTCTCGTGGGGGGACGTCAGGTCGCTCATCGGGCCTGCATTCGGCATCGCACTCATCGCCTTTGCCGACACGGGCGTCCTGTCACGCACCTTCGCGGCGCGTCACGGCCAGACCGTCGACGGCAGCAGGGAGATGAGCGCGGTCGGCGTGGCCAATGTGGCTGCCGGTCTGCTCGGCGGGTTCCCCGTGTCAGCCAGCTCCTCGCGCACCCCCGTCGCAGAGCAGGCGGGCGCCAAGACGCAGCTGGTCGGTGTGGTCGGCGCCGTGTTGATGGTGGCGTTCATCGCGGTGGCACCAGGGGTCACCCGCTACCTTCCCTCAGCCACGTTGGCGGCCGTGGTCATCGTGGCTGCGTCGTCACTGATCGATGTCGGTACCCTGCGACGGCTGCTGCAGATGGACCTCATCGAAGGGCTCCTGTCGCTGGCCGCCTTCCTCGGTGTGGCGCTCATCGGCGTCCTCCAGGGCATCATCATCGCCATTGCGCTCTCGTTCATCGCCTTCGTGAACCGAGAATGGCGGCCCTACCGGACCGAGCTGGTCCGAGTACGGGGAATGCGTGGCTACCACGACGTGACCCGGTATCCCGATGGTGACCGAATCCCCGGGGTGGTGATCGTTCGCTTCGACGCCCCGTTGTTCTTCGCCAATGGCGGCATGTTCGACGACTTCGTCCGAAAGGTGGTCGCCGACTCCGAGGCCGAGGTGCACACGGTGATCCTGGCCGCCGAGCCGATCACTGCCATCGACACCACCGCGGTGGACGAACTGGTCGAGCTCGACGACTTCCTGGCATCCCAGGGAGTGAGGCTGCTGATTGCCGAGATGAAGGACCCGGTCAAAGACCAGTGTCGCCGCTACGGCCTGAACGAACAGTTCGGACCGGAACGGTTCTACCCCACCGTTGGCGCCGCGGTGGACGACCTCACCGGCAAACTTCGCTACGATATCGACCCCGCCCAGAACCCGCCGACCGAAGGGGACTGAGCCGGGCGCAAGAGCCTCTCGGTGCTCGGCGATCGCTCCGCGAAAACAGGAGTACCTTTTCCCTAGCCCGTGGCCTGCTCTCCTCGCTTGCTGAGGGCCTCCACCTTCTCAAGGAGTTCCCACATGAACCAAGCGATAGCCGTCAGCCGTCAGCCGTACCTGACCGTCGATTCCCCCTGTGAGATGGAGAGATGGCGCCCGCTCGTGAACTGGGTGCTCTACATCCCGCACGCCGTGGTCCTGTATGCGCTGCAGATTCTGGCGCGCGTTGTGTTCCTCGTCTACTGGGTGATGTTCCTCTTCACCGGCAAGCTGCACCCGGGCATGTACAACGTGATGGTGATGTACGAGCGCTACAACGCCCGCGCCAGCGGCTTTCTGTTCGGCTTCTCGGAGCTGTATCCGCCGTTCGACTTCGCTGCCGAGGCGGCCGACAACAACGCGTACCCGCCCATCCGGTTGAGTCTTCCGGTCCCGCCCGAGTCAGTGCCGCGGTCTGCAGCGCTGAACATCATCAAGGCGATTCCCCTGTACATCGTGATGTACATCTATTTCATCGGTGCGGCAGCGGTCGCTGTGATCGGTTGGTTCGCAGTGTTGTTCACGGGAGCCTGGCCCCCCAACATGCGTTCCTTCCTCGTGCGGGTCAGCAACTACTGGTTCCGTATCTGGACCTACGTGACGATGGTCGACAACGAGTACCCGCCGTTCAGCCTTCCGCCTGCCTGAGGCGCTGATGGCGCTGGTTGGCGTGGGCCGATGCCGAAATCCTCATGCAGCGACCTTGTCTCGGGAGTGGGTAGCGGCCCACCCATCTCGGGCCTACGACATGCCGGTGATCATCCGCACAATGTCGAGGAGCTGAGGGGTGACGACGGGGCCGACATTGCCCGTTGGTGCACCGCAGCGTTCCACCGCCACTGCCCGAAGCTGCTCGACAAGCGCCCAACTCGTCTGCTGCAACCCGTTCGTCGGGTCAGCGGCGATCTCGACATGGCTGGGGAAGGCACGGCGGGTGGACGTGACTGGCACTACGAACACTGTCGTCGGACGGAAGCGGAGAAACGCATCAGCGGTCACCACGACTCCCGGCCTGTGAAATCCAGTCTCCGACCTCAGCGGAACGCCGAAGTCGACCATGACCACATCACCGAGATTCATTCGCGAGCCAGGTCGGAGTTCAGCCACACGTAGCGCTCGGCGTTGTACTCGGCCCAGGCCGCGGGGTCGTCGCGCAGCGCCGCCTCGGCTCGAGCCATCTCGTTGTAGAACTCGTTGCGGCGCAGGGCTTCGAGTGCGTCGGTCAACGTGTCAGCCATCGTGGATGCTCGCTGCACGGCGAGTGTGCGCAAGCGATCGCGCTGCTCGAGCGTCACCCTGATGGTTGTAGACGTTTGTGTCATACATCGACTCTACAACACCCCCCGGCACGACATGGAAGCTTCACAGAGATCGCCTTCGACGCTTCACGGGCGCGTCGTTGAATGACTCGTACACCAACAGTTCGCAACAAGGAGACGAGAACCATGAAGAAGCTCAACCAGACCCTGCTGATCGGTGGGTTGTCGCTGGCGGTCCTGGTCCCTGTGACCGTGGCGCTGGCCTCCGACGGGATGCCCGGCAACGGTCGCGGCAATGGCCAGAACTGCGACAACAGCCAACAGATGCAACAGCGGGCACAACACGAAGGCGCCGGGAACGGCAGCGCGACCGGCAGGATGGGGAACGGCTCCGGCATGGGGAACGGCTCCGGCATGGGGAACGGCTCTGGCCGTGGCGGCGAGATGATGAGCGACTCGATCTCGAGTCTGCAGACCCAGCTCGACGCGCTGCCGAAGGCCACCTTGACCGCCGACGAGCGCGCCGGACTGTTGCGGATGCGCGAAGAGGAGAAGCTGGCACATGATGTCTACGTGGCGCTCGACGCCAAGTGGGACGTGCAGCTCTTCGTCAACATCGCAGTCGCAGAGCAGACGCACGGTGACGAAGTGAAGCTGCTGCTGGATCGCTACGGCATCGCCGATCCCGCTGCGGGTGAGGCCGCCGGCACCTTCACCAACCCTGAACTGCAGACGCTGTACACCTCGCTGGTTCAGCAGGGCAACACGTCGCTCGTCTCGGCCCTCACCGTCGGCGCGACCATCGAGGATCTCGATCTCGCCGACCTGCAGGCCCGCACGACCACGACCACGACACCTGACATCGCCCTCGTCTACTCGAACCTGGAGAGCGGTTCGCGCAACCACATGCGTGCCTTCACAATGCAGCTCACCCGGAACGGTGCCAGCTACGCGCCGACCCACATCACCCAAGCCGCCTTCGATGCCATCATCGCCGGCAACATGGAACAGGGTCAGCACGGATGAGCCTCGGCTCGGACGAATTCACCAACTGGACAGGTCCCGACGGCTCCGTCGGGACCTGTGCGCGAGAGTAGTGACCATGCCACGTGTCCCAGTTGTGTTGGTGGTCGATGACGAGGCTCCGATCCGCGAGGTCATGCGGCGGTATCTGACCGCCGACGGGTTCCAGGTCATCGAGGCGGCCGATGGCGAGACTGCGATGGAAATGTTCACAGCACACGCGCCCGATGTCGTGGTGCTGGACGTGATGATGCCGGGCATCGATGGCATCGAGGTGCTGCGCCGGATTCGCACACGGTCCGATGCGTACGTGGTGCTGGTCACCGCGCGCACGGAGGAGACCGACCGGTTGATCGGCCTGTCGGTCGGAGCTGACGACTACATCAGCAAGCCCTTCAGCCCGCGCGAGCTCGTCGCCCGGGTGAAGACGCTGCAGCGCCGACCACGGATGGCCGAGGGCACGACGTCCACCACACGGTTCGGCGATCTCACCATCGACGCCGAGCGACGGGAGGTTCACGTCGGCGATCAGCAGGTCGAGTTGAGTGCGCTCGAGTTCGATCTGCTCACCGCGTTGACCGGTGCGCCTGGTCGGGTGTTCAGCAGACGGCAGCTGATCGACCGCGTGTGGGGCTCGGACTTCTACGGGGACGAACGGGTTGTCGACGTGCACATCCGAAACCTGCGGCGTGCGCTGGGCGACGATGCCGACGCGCCTCGCTGGATCGGCACCGTACGCGGTGTCGGCTACAAGTCGTTGGGCGCGTCGCCATGAGGCACGCGACCCTGCGGACACGGCTGTTCGTCTCGTACGGCGTGGTCGCTGTGGCCGGAGCGATCACCGTGCTGGTCCTGACTCGCACCCTGGTCCCGCGACTGTTCGACGATCGGATGCGAGGAATGGGCCGGACCTCCGGAATGGGCGACGAGCCGATGGGGGCAAGCAGCCAGCACAGCGCCGTCGTGAGTGCGCTCGACAGCGCGTTGATCATCGGCCTCTCGATCAGTCTTCTCGTCGCTGGGGTTGCCGCCGTCGTCATGGCGCGAAGGGTGCTCCGGCCGATCGACGACCTGCGCGCCGCAACCGGTCGACTGGCGGCCGGACGGTATGACCAACCCGTCGCCGTCCCCTCGGAATCCGAGCTCGCCGCGCTCGCCAACGATGTGAACAGTCTTGCCACCGCCCTGGCCGCCACCGAGCAGCGCCGCGCTGCACTGATCGGCGACATCGCTCACGAGATGCGCACGCCACTCACCACCATCACCGGCTACGTCGAGGGATTCGGCGATGGCTTGTTCACCAAGGACGAGACCATCGCCGCCGTATCCGGCGAGGCCCTCAGGCTCCGCCGGCTCGCTGCCGATCTGGCGTCTGTTTCGCGCATCGAGGAAGGGCAGTTGGCGCTCGAGCCGACGGCCAACGACCTCTCCGAGATCGTGCGCACCGTTGCCGATCGTCTTCGCCCCCAGTTCGACGCCAAGCCCGTCAATCTGGTCGTCGATGCGCTCGCGCCCGTCGCGATGGTCGTCGATCGGGAACGTCTCGCGCAGGCGATGACCAACCTGATCGGCAACGCCCTGGCCTACACGCCGGCGGGAGGGTCCGTCCGGGTGTCGGTCGTGGCCGACGCGCGGGTCGCTCGAGTCGATGTGGCCGATTCCGGGCGCGGCATTGCCCCGGCGGACCTCGAGCACGTCTTCGAGCGTTTCTTCCGTGCGGACCCGCACGGCCATGCAGCCGGCGCCGGTATCGGGCTCACCATCGCCCGGGCCATCGCCCGCGCCCACGGCGGCGACCTCACCGCCGCGTCCGACGGCATCGGCTGCGGCGCCACCTTCAGCGTCACACTCCCCCGACAGGCTGTATCCCTCTCGCCTCCTCATTCGTCTCACTGATGTCCGGCCGTCATCAACGGCGACCGCGAAAGAACGAGGAGAGCGTCATGACGTTCACGAACGAAGGCACCACCGATCGAGTGATCCGGATCATCGCCGGCATCGCACTGCTCGTGCTTGGGTGGGGAGGCGTCGTCTCGGGCACACTCGGCAATGTCCTCAAGGTTCTCGGCTTCGTACCGCTGCTCACCGGGCTCGTCGGCTTCTGCCCCCTGTATCGGCTCGTGGGCATCAAGACCTGTCACGTCGCCACCGAGCATCACTCATCTCCCCACGCCGGCTGACACCATGTGGCAATGGCACCGATGACTCCTGACGACCTGCTCGGCGAAATCCCGGGCCTGTACCGGTTCGCCAGGGCATTGGTCCGCGACGAGGACCTCGCCGCCGACCTGACGCAGGACACGCTGCTGCGCGCGATCGAGCGCGCACACCAGTACCGCAACGACGCGCCGCTGGGCGCGTGGCTCAAGCGAATCCTGCGCAATCTCGCGACCGATCGCGCCCGACGATCCGAACACGAGGTGATCGTCGAGGACGTCGAGGCCCGCTGGCACGACGACGACTACACCGTCGACCCGGCGATGGCGGTCGCGCAAGCAGCAACTCACGACGAACTCGAGGATGCGCTGACCCGGCTCCCGTTCATCTACCGCAGCACGGTGGTACTCCATGACGTCGAAGGATGGACGGTGCACCAGATCGCTGACCTCGACGAAGTCGGCCTACCTGCCGCGAAGCAACGGCTGCGCCGCGGGCGCATGGCGCTGGTCACTGCGCTCGCCAGCGGCGCCGCCCGCCGCCACGCCCTGGAAGGAGTACCCATGCGCTGCTGGGATGCACGCCAACACGTGTCCGAGTACCTCGACGGCGCGCTCGACGCACGTACCGCCAGAACCGTCGAGGCCCACCTCGAGTCATGCCCCACCTGCCCTCCGCTCTACGCAGCCCTGGTCGGCGTCCACGATGCGGTCGGCGCACTTCGTGACACCGATGCAGTGATACCACCCCAGGTCGCCCAGCGACTCACCGCACTCGTCACGGCAACGTTGGCCGGTGGTGTTGCCGAACCGACCTCTTGAGAAGGCCGGCCCGATGTCAGCCTGAGTCAGTGCGGCTTGCGGGCAACGAGCTGGACGACGGCACCGACGCCGGAATGACCTGCGCCTTCGATGACGTTGCGTTCGAGTTCGACCGCATGCTGGAATTCCAGGGGCGCGAGCTCGTCGGCGAGGGTGTCGAGGCTCATCGTCATCTCAGCGACGCTCGGGCCACCGGTTCCTCGTCCGATCTGGTCCGGTGTGTATGCCTCGAGTACCAGCACTCCGCCTGGCTTCAGGGCTGCGACCACGCGCTGGTGCAGGTTCCGTCGCACGGTCGCTGGCATGTGCGCGAAGATCGACACGATCAGGTCCCACCGTTCGACGCCGATGTCGAACGTCGCCAGATCGCCGACCGATGCATCCACCTGTACGCCTCGGTCATGGGCCAGCCGCCGCGTCTTGGCGACGCCGGCCTCGGTCAGGTCGACGCTGTAAACTTCGAAACCCAACTCGGCGAGGAACACCGCGTTACGACCTTCGCCCTCGGCGAGACACAACGCCGTGCCGGTGGGCAGATCTGCGACACTCGCACGGAGAAAGTCGTTGGGCTCGGTGCCGTACAAGTAGGCGTCAGTGTCGAACCTGGCTTCCCACATGGAACGAGCCGGCGAGTTCTCGCTCACCGTCGAGCCGAGGTCTCCTTCTCCATGCATACCCGGAAGGGTATCAAGGGCTGGCCCGGCGCACTTGCGGAATATATACCCCTGGGGGTATGGTTGAGGCGAGTGACAAGCCACACAAGGAGCCCGAGTCGCATGTTCTTCCGCCAATACTACCTCGACTGCCTCTCGCACGCGAGTTACCTCATCGGCGACACCACCACCGGCCGCGCCGTGGTGGTCGATCCGCAGCGCGACATCGCCGAGTACGTCGCCGACGCTGAATCGAACGGCCTGCGCATCGAGAAGGTGCTGGAGACTCACTTCCACGCGGACTTCCTGTCCGGACATCTGGAGCTGGCCGAGCGCACCGGCGCGACCATCGGCTACGGACGGGCCGCCGAAGGTCGGGCAGAGTTCCCCATCGAGACCTACGCCGACGGTGACCGGATCGAGCTGGGCGAGGTCGAGCTGGAGATCCGCGAGACACCCGGACACACGCCCGAGTCGATCAGCTTCGTCGTGTACCCGCACGGTGTGACCAGTGCCCCGTATGGCGTCCTCACCGGCGACACACTGTTCATCGGCGACGTCGGCCGACCTGACCTGCTCGCGTCGGTTGGCGTCACAGCCGACGAGCTGGCCCGCCAGCTGTTCCACTCTCTGCACAACCAACTCCTCACCCTGCCTGATGAGACCAAGGTCTATCCCGCGCACGGTGCGGGCTCGGCCTGTGGCAAGAACCTCTCGACCGAAACTGTGTCGACGATCGGCGAACAGCGCCGCACGAACTACGCGCTCGCTCCAATGAGCGAGGACGAGTTCGTCGAAGCCGTCACCCAGGGCCAGTCCGTGGCACCGCTCTACTTCTCCTTCGCCGCCAACCGTAACCGGCAGCAGCGCGACCTGCTTTCCGACGACATCACCGTCCCCACGCTGACGATGAGCAAGGTCCTGGCCGATCAGCTCGACGGGGCAGTCGTCATCGATGCACGTGAGGACGCGGCGTTCGCCGCCGGGCATCTGAGAGGGTCGATCAATGTCGGCCTTGGTGGACGTTTCGCCGAATACGCCGGCCAGGTGATGACCCCGCAGACACCGATCGTGCTGGTCACCTCACCCGGACACGAATCGGAGGCCAAGGTCCGCCTCGCCCGCATCGGCTTCGATCGGGTGCTCGGTGCGCTCGAGCATCCCGTCGATACGTTCCTCGACTACCCGCACCTGACCGAGCGCCTGTCCCGGCTGTCCGCCGCTGCACTCGCCGAGCGGATCCGCACCGTCGACAACCTCGTGCTCGTCGACGTCCGCAACCCCGGCGAGGTCGAACTCGGGACCATCGCGGGTGCGCGGCACATCAGCCTGCCCGCACTGCTGACCAGCCTCGACCAACTCGACCCGGATGCGCCGACAGTGGTGTTCTGCGCGGGCGGCTACCGGTCGGCCATTGCGTCCAGCCTGCTGCGCGCTCGTGGCTTCACGGATGTCTCCGATCTGGTCGGTGGCTACACCGCGTGGCAGATCCAACAGACCACTCCGTCGGACTCGAGCAACTGATGCATACGACCAACCTCCCCTCGGTCGACGCCGCGACAGCAGCTGCCGACACCATCTCCGTGCTCGTCGACGTCCGCGAACATGACGAGTGGATCCGTGGTCACGCCCCCGCTGCGGTTCACATCCCGATGAGCGAGTTCGTGACCCGCGTCGGCGAACTCGATCCGACCCGGCCGATCATCTGCGTCTGCCGATCCGGAAACCGGTCCGGGCAGGTGACCGCCTGGCTCCTGCAGCAAGACCTCGTCGCGGTCAACCTGACCGGGGGGATGAACTCCTGGTCGGCCGGTGGACACCAGCTGGTCAACAGTGCCGGCAATCCGGGCGTGGTGATCTGAGTCATGCGCGCACTGCTCGCCTCCCCGCTCGGATTCCTCATCGGCATCTCCCTCGGTGCCCTCGGCGGTGGCGGCTCCATTCTCGCCGTCCCGGCGCTGGTGTACGCCGCCGGACAGACCCCGAAACACGCCACCACCACCTCGCTCATGCTCGTTGCGGTCACCGCCATGATCGGCATCATCCCGCACTGGCGAGCCGGGCGCATCCGTCTCGCACCGGGTGTCATCTTCGGCCTTGCCGGCATAGGTGGCTCATTGCTCGGCTCGCACTGGAACAAGGCGGCCGACCCCAACGTGCTGCTGATCCTGTTCTCGGGGCTGATGCTGGTTGCCGCCTACGGAATGTGGCGTCGCGTGCGTACAACCAAGCAGGTGGCAGTGTCGAAGTCGCTCAGCCCGCCCGCTGCACCCGTCGCACCCGCTGCACCCGTCGCACCCGTCGCGCCATCGTCGGTCGGGGTCGACCCGATGACAGTGGTGAAGGTCATCCTGGCCGGCACCCTCGTCGGGCTGCTCACCGGGTTCTTCGGCGTCGGTGGAGGCTTCGTGATCGTCCCGGCGCTGGTTCTCGCGCTCGGCTTCTCGATGCCTGAAGCCATCGGCACTTCCCTGCTCGTGATCGCGATCAACGCGGTGGTTGCGCTCACCACTCGCCTGCAGGCAGGCTCGATCGAGTGGGGAACGGTGATCCCGTTCACGATGGCGAGCATGATCGGCGTGGTCGTCGGCAGCCGGCTGGCCAGCACACGCGACTCCAGTTCTCTGCAGCGCTGGTTCGTCGGGCTCCTCGTCATCGTCGCGGTTTACACCG
The DNA here is from genome assembly GCA_038328705.1 of Acidimicrobiales bacterium. Taxonomy (GTDB): domain Bacteria; phylum Actinomycetota; class Acidimicrobiia; order Acidimicrobiales; family Ilumatobacteraceae; genus UBA668. Next base: position 16,075 of record JBBQMG010000090.1, read on the forward strand.
CTGTCCGTTCCGGGCTCGCACTGACATGACCGATGAGGGAGCAACCATGAACACCGTCCAACCGTCCGAACGTGAACCTCGACCGTCCACTGGCACTGTCGTCCACAAGAGACGGGGCTCTCGGCTGTCAGCCCGCGCCGGTATCGGTGTGACCCTCATCGCCGTCTGGTCGGTTGCCACACTCACCGGCGTCTTGCTGTACGTCGCTCCTGATGGTCGCCGATCGGGTCAGAAAACATTGCTGCTCGGACTGACCAAGACCACTTGGGCTGACATCCACTGGTGGGTGAGCCTTGCCGCAGTGGCCGTTACGGTCGTTCACGTTGTCGTGGACTGGAAAACCTTCCGGGCATGCCTGCGCCACATCGTCCATGCCCCGGCCTCAGCGTCGGGGTGACACAATCACGGGGTGAACCCTCAGGGGACTGACCCATCAATGACGTCCAGCGATTCGCTGGACAGCCGTGTCGACGACACACTCCCCGGGGAGACATCCGGTCGCAAGACGCTGCATCCGGTCGCCAAGTTCGCGATCGGACTGGTGATCGGCGTCGCAGCAGTCTGGTTGGTCATCTCGACCGCCGGCGGTCTCGGCGATGCGTTGGCCGCAATGGGCCGGATGCGTGGCGGGTTCGTGGCGCTCGCGTTCGGGTTCGCTGCCGTCAGGATGTTCCTGTTCGCGCTGCAACTGCTCTGGCTCGGACGGCGAACCGGTC
>JBBQMG010000091.1:0-16705 GCA_038328705.1 Acidimicrobiales bacterium
GTCGATCGTCGGCTCGAACCCGGGTCAGAACTTCAACAACCGAACGGACGAGGCCCTCGGCCAAGCGATGGACGTGTGGAAGGCGGTCGAGCGCGGGATCATCGTGTCGCCGCTGCGACCCTGGCTCGGCTACCTGATGCTTATCGAAGACAACGACGCATGGAACCGACGTTCGGCGTCGCGCCGGCCGGTGTGGCCGTCCGATCCAGCATTCGTCGATACGAGCGCTGCCGAGCGAGCAGCAATCTTCTTCGATCGCATGGTCCGAGAGCGACTGCTCGACGCTGCCTGCGTAGCGCTCGCCCGGAGAACAGACGGCAACGTCCGATACACGCAGGAGACCCTGTCATTCCAGGCATTTGCGGCTGCGATGTTCGGCCGGTGCCTTCAGTTCAAGGTCACGAACCCAGACCTCGATTGGGATTCGTAGAAAGGTGCGCGTCAGGTCGCCTGTTGACGGCCCAACGTGAGTCCCTCTCGACCCGCTTGGTCCCGGATTGGTCCTTCTCAGGTCCTTCCTCCAAACGGACAGGGCACAATTGGACGTACCTAGAAGGACACATAAGACCTGGTCATAGGCACTACGGCTGAATCACCGCAGATCGCGAAACCCCTGTTATACGTTGAAGCGGAACTCCATGACGTCGCCGTCGAGGGGGTGGTAGTCCTTGCCTTCGATGCGAATCTTGCCGAGCTCCTTGGCCTTCGCCCATGAACCGATTTCCAGCAACTCATCCCAGTGGATGACCTCGGCCTTGATGAAGCCGCGTTGGAAGTCGGTGTGGATGCGACCGGCGCACTCAGGGGCGGACGAACCGGCGTAGAAGGTCCATGCCCGGGTCTCCTTCTCGCCCGTCGTCAAGTAGGTGCGCATTCCGAGCAGGTGGTACGCCGAGCGCACCATTCGGAACAGGGCGCCCTCGCCGAGGCCGAAGCCTTCCAGCATCTCTGCGCGCTCCACTGGGTCGACGATGGTCGCGGCCTCTGCCTCCAGCTGCACGCACATGCCGATGACTTCCACGTTGTCGCCGGCGGAGGTGAACTCGTCGCGCACGCGTTGCTCGAGCTCGGGGATGCGATCGAGGTCGTTCTCGCCCACATTGACCACAGCGAGCACGGACCGGTTGGTGAGCAGGAAGTACGGCTTGAGCACCTCACGCAGGTCGGCCTTGAGGCCTGCGCGGTACAGCGGCAGACCTTGCGAGAGGGCGTCGTACGCGGCCTGCAACGCCTCCAGCTCGCCTGCGGCGTGCTTGTCCAGCTTGGCCTGACGGGTGGCCTGGTTGAGGCGCTTCTCCACCGTCTCCAAGTCGGCGAGCGCCAACTCGATCTCGACCACGCGCAGGTGATCCAGCGGATCCGACGGACCGGTCACATCGTCGTCGACGAACGCGCGCAGAACGAACACAATGGCGTCGACCTCGCGGATGTTGGCGAGGAACTTGTTGCCCAGGCCCTCACCCTTCGACGCCCCCTCGACGAGGCCGCCGATGTCGACGACCTCGACCGATGCGTGTACCAGCACCTTCGTCTTGCTCATCGCGCCGAGCCGCTCGACTCTCTCGTCGGGCACCTTGGCCACGCCGATGTTGGGGTCCTTCGTGGCGAAGGGGTACGGCGCTGCCAGCGCGCCCCCACCAGTGAGAGCGTTGTACAACGAGCTCTTGCCCGCATTGGGGAGACCGACCAGGCCGAAGCGTTCCATAGCGCCCGTGAGGCTACCGGCAGCCGAGTCGCCGAGAGATTTTGCCGTTTCCGCGATCTCACCGTGCCCAGTACGGGTGTGAAGCCTCTCGTCACCGCCACCCTCATTCTCGCGACCACGCTTTGCGGGGCTGCCACCGTCGTGCCGCTGGCTGGCGCGGGTCAGCTCGGCGTCACGATGCCATCGAACTGCATCGCACACACCAGCTTCAACGGCGGTGCTGATGCTGCCGGCGACTATCGCTGCGCAGGCCTGGCGATCGACTATCACACCGACGGCGCGTCTCGGTCACCCTTCCCGATCTGGGCAGGTCAGTGGCTGTTCACCGACCAGGACGGCCAATTCCGAGTCGGCTCATGCACGTTCAATCGCGGCGTGCACCCCACAGTCGAGCAACCCTCGCACCCTGTTGGTCAGAACTTCCCCTACGACCCGACCGGGGCGATGGGCGCGTATCTCACATGGCGCTACGGCGACACCGCCGACAACATGACGGCCGCCGCGATGTGGGCGCTGTTCCACTACTACGCGCAGGATGCGGCCGGCTCGAATCGAGCCGGCAATGCCAACGCGGCGCTGGTGCCCTCGCTCGACGGCATTGCCGCCGACAGCGGCTCCAACGAACTGCAGACCCGCGCGCAGCAGCTCAACCATGAAGCCGTGCAGTATTCGGGCGAGTGGAAACTGACGGTGTCACTGGGCATCGACGGGTTGGTCACGGCCACGCTCGTGTCGGGCACCACTCCTGTGCCCTACCAACCAATCTCCGTACTTGTCAGTGGCACCGATCGCACATTGGCGGCCACGACGGGTGCGGACGGGGTCGCCACGGTGACGGTTCCACTCGCTGCCGGAACCGTCACCGTGGTTGCCACCGCAAGCGCCCCTGGCGCGGCAGCTGTGTTCCGGGGCATCCCCGCCTCATCCGACCCGCACGGTGCCCAAACGCTGGTGACGGGCGGCGCACCCTCTGCGCTGTCCGCCACCGCGAAACTGGAAATCGCTGCACCGACGACGACGGTGCCGGAGACGACGGTGCCGGAGACGACGACCACAGCCGAGGCGACAACGACGACGGTGCCGGAGACGACGACCACAGCCGAGGCGACGACCACCACCTCGACCACCGTGGAATCGACGACATCGGTCGCCTCCGAGGCTCCCACGACCACAACCACCGAGTTGCCGATCGTCGTGACGACTACGGCCCCGGTCACGATTCAACAGTTGGTGTCGCTGCCCCGAACGGGTGGCCGTGGCGATGGTTCGGTGGCGTACCTCGCAACGGCGCTCCTGGTCGGAGGTGTTGGGCTGCTGGGCACTCTGCGCCACCGCGGTTCGCTCGCGTACACTCACCGGGGTGACGCCGGTTGATGCTCTTGAACGTGTCGTGCACTGCCTCGATCGCGCCCACGAGACCGGGTTCAAGTCCAAGGCGTTCGTGCGGGCGCTGGAAGTTGCTCGCTCGCTGCCGCCAGACGAGCTCGCGCAGCGGGCAGACGCCGGCACGCTGACCGACTTGGAGGGCATTGGTGACAGTTCGGCGAAGGTGATCCGACAGGCGCTCACCGGGGGCGATGTTGCCTACCTCGCCGACCTGGAGGCCAGCACGCAGGTGGCCATCACCGCCGCCGGTGCCGTCTACCGCGACGCGCTCCTCGGCGACCTTCACCTGCACAGTCGGTGGAGCGACGGTGGCGCCACAATCGAAGCGATGGCACGCACGGCAGTGGCACTGGGTCACCAGTACATGGTGCTCACCGACCACTCGCCGCGGCTGACCATCGCCCACGGGCTCAGCGCCGAGCGACTGGAGCAGCAGTTGGCCGACGTGGCGACGCTCAACCAGCAGATGGCCCCGTTTCGCATCCTCACCGGCATCGAGGTCGACATCCTGGAGGACGGGACGCTCGACCACGGCGACGACGTTCTCTCCCAACTCGACGTTGTCGTCGCCAGCGTGCACAGCAAGCTACGCATGGCCGAGAAGGAGATGACCGAGCGCATGGTGCAGGCGGTCGCCAATCCGAATGTCGACATCCTTGGCCACTGCACCGGGCGGCTGATCGGCAAGCGCGACCCGTCGACGTTCGATGCCGATTACGTCTTCGCCGCCTGCGCCCAGTTCCACACCGCTGTCGAGATCAACTGCCGTCCCGAGCGCCTCGACCCGCCGCGGCCGTTGCTGCAGATTGCCATCGAGTACGGCTGCTACTTCGCCATCAACAGCGACGCCCACGCCACCGGCCAGCTGGAATGGCAGCCTCACGGCTGCAACCGCGCCGCCGATGTCGGCGTGCCGTTGGACCGAGTGTTGAACAGCTGGCCCCTCGAGCAATTGCTCGCCTGGGTTTCCGCGAACTAACGCGACGCAGAACGGCTGGCCCCGTTGGGGCGGTGACGTCGCCACGATAGGCTCGAAAGCTATGTCGAAGAAGACCAAGAAGCGCAAGGCGCGCCTGCGCCGCAGCAAGGCAAACCACGGCAAGCGTCCCAACATGGGACGTGGCTGACGCACCCGTAGCCCCTGCACCTGCCTCTCGGCGCGGTGCCGAGGCCGATGTCTTTCACGACGCTGTCGTTGAAGGTGCTGTCGTTGAAGGTGCTGTCGTTGAAGGTGTGACGGTGGCGGATCCGTATCGGTGGCTGGAGGACGGCGAGTCCCCCGAAGTCGCTGCGTGGGTGGCAACACACAATCAAAGAACTCGCGAGGCGCTCGATGCTCGGCCCACATGGGGTCGGTGGCACGAGCGCCTTTCCGCGCTCACGGCCTTGCCAACGGTGCTGTCCCTGCAGGTCGCCGGCGATCACGTGTTCCTGCTGGAACGTGCCGCGGGTGCCGATCAGTTCTCGTTGGTCGTTCGCAGCGCTACGGATCCGCTGACGCCGACTCGCACGCTGCTCGATCCGGCGCAGCTCGCAACCGACGGCGCGGTGGCAATCGACTGGTATCACCCCTCGGCCGACGGCCGAATGGTGGCGTACGGCCTCAGCGAGGGCGGCACTGAAAACAGCACACTGCATCTGATGGATGTGGCGACGGGCGAAGTCCCCGGCGAACGGATTCCCGACACCCGCGCCGCCAGCGTCGCGTGGATGCCCGACAACTCGGGCTTCTGGTACGCCGTCTACAAGGCCGGCTCCGAGTACCACCGTCACATCCGCTTCCACCGACTTGGCACCGATCACACGCTCGACACGGTGGTCTTCGACCGTCAGCCGACCCCCGAGTCGTGGCCCGACGTCTCCGTCAGTCGCGATGGCCGGCACGTCCTCGTGCACGTGATGGTGAAGTGGACACAGATCGACATCCACCTGCTGGACACTGTCACCGGTGAGTGGACAGCGGTCGTGGAAGGGGTCGACGCGCAGACCTCTTTGCGTGTCGAGGGCGATTCGTTGATCGGCGTGACCACTCGCGATGCACCCAACGGGCGAGTGATTCGTGCCGCGCTGACTACCCCGAGCGCGTGGAAGACGGTCGTCGCCGAGCGCCCCGATGTCGTGCTCGGCGGCTGCGCCATCGGCGACGACGAACTGCTGGTCGTGGTCAGTCGCATCGGCATCGACAGGGTCGAGCGCTACACGTTCGACGGCATGCCGACCAGTGACATCGATCTCGGCGCGGTCAGCGTCGTAGCGCTCGACGCCGATGACGGCCGAGCATTCATCGCCATCGGCACGTTTGGCGCGCCCGTGGGCGTCCAGCGGTTTACGCCCGCCGACGGCCTGCAGCCGTGGTCTGCTGCCCCCGACCCGTCGATGCTGCCCACCCTCACAGTGACGCAGGTGCACTACCCGTCGCTGGATGGCACGCTGATTCCGATGTTCATGGCGCACCGCGCCGATGTGACGCCCTCGGCCGACACGCCGCTGATCCTCACTGGTTACGGCGGCTTCGCCATCACCGAATCGCCCGCGTGGATGCCCAACCTGGCGGCCTGGTGCGCCGCTGGCGGGGTGTACTGCATCGCAGGACTACGCGGCGGATACGAGTACGGCGAGGCATGGCATCACGCCGGCCGCCGTGCAAACAAGCAGTGCGTGTTCGACGACTTCCACGGCGCGGCCGATTGGCTGGTCGCCGAGGGCCACACCTCTCGCGAGCTTTTGGCCATACACGGTGGCAGCAACGGCGGCCTGCTGATGGGCGTCGCCATCACGCAACGGCCGGACTTGGCGTCAGCTGTGTGGTGCGCGGTGCCGCTGCTGGACATGATCCGCTTCCCGCAGTTCCTCATTGCGCGCCTGTGGACCGACGAGTACGGCGACCCGGCGGAGCCCGAGGAGTTCGGTTGGCTCCACGCCTACTCGCCGTACCACCACGTGCGCGACGGCGCCGACTACCCGGCCGTGCTGTTCACCACCGCCGAAGGCGACACCCGCGTCGACCCGTGTCACGCCCGCAAGATGACCGCCGCGCTCACTGCCGCCAGCGCCAGCCAGGTCGAGCACCCAATCCTGCTGTCACAGGCCGGGCGCGCCGGCCATGGGGTCGGCAAGCCGGCCAGCATGCGGGTCGCTGAAGGCGCCGATGTGCTGGCGTTCTTCTCATGGCAGCTGGGCATCGAGAATCGCGTATGACCGCCGTCGGCGAACTGGTCATTGCCTCGGCCGTCGAGCCGTGGCAAACCATTGGTCTGCAGGTCAGTGGCGGTGTAGCTCGTATCGGCGGTATCGCGCTGCGGTTCGTTCCGGTCGGTGCCGATGGGCGCGAAGGCGTTGTCTCATGGGGTCTCGTCGGCTCCCCGACCGACGCCATCGGCATCGACGGCCTCGCGACGCATCACCTCGAGGAAGCCCCTGAGGGCGGACGCGGCCACGCGCTGGACATCGTCGGGTTTGACCATCTCGTCGTGATGACCTCGTCGCTCGAGCGGACGTGCGGCGCGATCGAGGCTGCCACCGGCGAGCCGTTGAAGCGGATTCGGGAGGCCGGCGTCATTCGCCAGGGCTTCCACCGTATGGGCGAGCTGATCGTCGAAGTGGTCGAGTCGCCGCAGGTCACCGCCCCGACTGCGAGCTTCTGGGGCTTTGTGTGGAACGTCGCCGACCTGCATGCGACGTGCGACCAACTCGGCCCTGACGTCACCCCGCTGCCAAAGGCCGCAGTGCAACCCGGCCGGTTCATCGCCTCCGTCCGCGCCGCGGTGGGTCTCGGTTTGCCGCTTGCACTGATGTCGCCCCCTTCGCGACCGTAGAATCGGGTTCGTATGTCGCGCAGCTACCGCACACTCGCCCTCGCTCTTGTGGGCATGCTCATCCTCGTCGGGCTGGCCAAGATCGTCGGGCGCGACACCGAGGCGGCCGACTCGTCGGCTGGTAAGGGCGCAGAATCCGCATCCAGCACGACCGTGGGTGAGGCCGCCGTCCCCGGCGCCGGTGCAGTGAGTGTCACCGACGTCGTTACTGATGCCGTTACTGATGAAGCCGACGGCGACCAAGCCACTACCTCGACCGTTGCCCCACCGGTCACTGCCGCCTGCTCGATCACGACGGTCCTGAAGTCGGGCGCGTCGGGCGCTGAGGTGCAATGCCTGGAGTCGCAGCTGGTCGCGGCTGGTTTCACGACCACCGTCGACACCACATTCGACGCTGCGACGGACACCGCGGTGAAGGCGTATCAGACTGCGAAGAGCCTGGAGGTCGACGGCATTGTCGGCCGCGTCACGGCGCAGACCATGGGTATCTGGGCTGGTCCGCTTGGTCCGTTGCCGGCCACGAATGACGACTGCCCCGACACTCCGCACGGCGCCATCGTCGATCGTGCCAACCAGCGCGGTGCGCTGTGTGCCGACGGCGTCATCACCTACGAGTTCCCGATCACTACGGCGATGAGCCAGCCCGACCCGGGCACGTACCCGGTCTTTGCGAAGGATCTCAACGCCAGCAGTACGTTGACCGGCCAGTACAGCAAGATGACGCACTTCGTCGCCTTCACCCGCGGTAAGTACAAGGGTGCTCGCATAGCGTTCCACAGCGTCCCCAAGTACAGCAACGGCGAGTTCATCCAGCCGCTGGACTCGGTAGGCACGCCGGCGATGCACGGTGAGTCGTCCGGGTGCATCCGGGTGCTGCCCGACGACTCGGTGAAGATCTGGGATTGGCTTGGCATCGACGACGAAGTCCGCGTCATCAGCTAGCCGCGGCTGCTCATCGACGGCTACCCGTCGACGTCGATATCAACGACGTCGCTGTCTGCAAGATCGCGGTTGAGGAAGGCCAGACCCTCGATGCACTCGTTGTTGAGCGGACACCAGCGGCATGCGAAGCCCGGTCGTTTGACGGGCAGGCGCCCCTCGAACTTGAGCTCGATGTGCTTCTCGATACCCGCAAGGGCGCGGGTGAGCCCGGCTTGCAGTGTGCCTTCGGTGACGTCTTCGACTTCGCTCTCCGCGTAGTCGAGGTAGTACGTGACCAGCTTGCGTGGCGGGACCGACTGGCGCAGGGTCTGCACGACTGCGTAGAAGCGCAGGTCTTCGCGGTGATGATGTGAGCGATTGCCACTCTTGAAGTCGACGATCAGCAGGCGGCTTTCGCGGCCGAACGGTTTACCGATCTGCAGGTCGACCTTGCCCGACAACTCGATGGTGCCCGGTGGCCGCCACTTGGCTGCTGCTTCGAGCACCGGCTGCGCCGAAAGCGGGAGGGGAGGGAAGTCCTGCAGGAACTTGGTTGTGCGGTCGACGGCACGGCTGCGCAGCTCTGCCCAATCCGCGTCGGAGAGACCGGCGACGAACGAACCGCGAGAATCGGCCTGGTCGGCCAGCCGAGCCAGCGCCTCGTCGACGACCTGCGCCGGTGCGGCTTCGCCCCGCCAGTTCAATGCCAGCTCGATGGCCTTGTGCGCCACGAAGCCGGCCGCTGAAGCCGGGCGCCACTCGAAGTCGTCGGGCTGCAGGTGCAGCACCTCGCAGCCGTGCACCTTGGCGAGAAACGATTTGCTGACCCACAGTGTCTCGCCACCCAACCTGCCCGAGAGCTCGGCGACCGCCTGCGTCGCCTCAGCGATGAGCTCGGCCACGAAGTCCTGGTCGAACACCACTGGCTCGTCGCTGCGCCGCAGGAGGGCGAGAGTTTTGTCTTGCGCTGGTGTCAGCGATGGCGCGGGAGGCTCTTCCACGTCTCGGACACTACCGGTGGGGTCTCACAGGGAACCGTGTCACACCCATCTGGCACCATCGGGTCATGGCCATCAATCAGTCAGCGCTCGACTTTGCACACGCCGCCCGGCTCCTCGGGCGCGAGGCTCGTCGCCGTGGCCTCGTTGCACCCAGCTACCGCTGCCCGCCGCGCATCGTCGGTGTGCAGCGTTCTCTGCGCCGATTTCCGCAGGGTGGTGCCACGGTGGCAGTTCAGTTGAAGGGGCGGCCGTGGTTGGCGGTTCTGGGTGACATGATCGAAGGTGTGGTGGTCGCCAATGGCCTGCTGCCGCCACATGCAGACCGGCTGCGTAACGAACTCTGGCAGGCGGTTGGCGCGCAACCGGTTCAGGCGCCGCCAACCCGTGCCACCGCGGCATGACGTGCGTCACTGCGGCAGGTAGAGGTACAGCACCACGGTCTTACCGGGCGGTACTGACGCTTTGGCGCTGCTCAGGTCGTCGGTATCGAATGCTTTTGGCCCCATCACAATCACCACCAACAGGTCGCCCTCCGGCGTGAAGTAGCCCGTCTCGATCGTGTCATCGATACCGAGGTCCTGGTTGCCTGCGGTCTCAAGACCGATTCCGTTGAGTGTCGCCTCGAAGGCATCGGATGCTTCCTGCGCAGTGAGCGAGGTGGTGCGGGCATCCCCGAAGCCCACGGACTCGGTGAGACCGAGAGCGGCACTGACCGCAGGAAGGGAGACAACATCGCTGAACTCGCCGGGGAAGTCGAGGTTGCTCCACCATTCAGGTTCCTCGATGGCCGGGTCAGGGTCGCACACGGTGCCGGCGTCGGGCAGGGTGAGATCGGCCAGCAAGGCCGCCTCGATGTCGGTGACGCACACGCTGGCCAACAATTGGCCGTGGCCTTCGCCGGTGAAGGTGACCATGCGGGCGTTCGGCCCCAACTCAGCTGTCATCTCCTCCGCCCAGCGAATGGGTGTGGCCGGGTCGTTCGTCCCACCCACGACAACGATCGGGCCCGCGCCCGAGTAGTCCAACGGCACCACGTCGATGAGACCGGTGAGCTGCTTGCACTCGTCGCCGTCGGCGTTGGTCAGATCATCGATGGTGACGTCGGCTCCTAACCGCGGTGCTTGCGCTTTGATCTTCGCCAACAGGGCTTCAGGGTCGTCGGGCGGGGGAGTGGAGATACCGCTTGCGCACGAGATGATGCCGATCGATTGGAACAGTGTGTTGAACGTGCCGTCATCGTTGCGGCCGTTGTAGTCGTCGGCGAGCGTGAAGATCCCTGCGGGGTCGCCCCCTTCAGCGGAAGCCAGCGCAGCAGCCAGCACGGGCCATTGGCTCTTGGAGTACAGCGCTGCAGTAGTGGCTCTGTCGAGCACGCTCTGGTTTCCCTCGCGACCGTCGGTCGCCTTCACCGGTGCTGCGTCCAGTTGCAGGCGCAGCGCGTCCCAGCGGGCACCGACGTCGGGCGCAGTGAACGCGCACGTCGTGTTGTCCTGGCACCATCCGGCCCAGTCGTTGAAGGCGCCTTCGAAGCCGACCAGCTGGGTGAGGTACTGCTGGTCGACGGTGTCGCCGTTGGGCTCGTAGGCGCTGTCGAGCACCATCGCTCGTACGCGATCGGGGAAGAGTGTGGCGTACACGCCGCCGAGATAGGTGCCGTACGAAATGCCCAGGAAACTCATTTGCTCGTCGCCCAGGCCGGAGCGAATGGAGTCCATGTCGCGGGCTGTGTTGGCGGTGGAATAGAACTTCAGCGTGTCGCCGTAGTTGGCCGTGCAGCCGTCGATGAAGCCCTGGTCGGCCTCGTCGAGCAACGCTTGCTCCGCAGGTGTGTCGGGCGTGTCGTCGAGGTAGAGGTGGGCGTCTTGGAAAGCGTCGTCGACGCACTTGATGCCGCCGCTGCGGTCCACCCCACGGGGGTCGAACCCGACGAGGTCGAAGTTCGTGAGGCCCAACTCGCTCTGGATCACGGTGCCGCTGACAGCGATGGGGTCGAAACCGGAACCGCCCGGACCCCCCGGGTTGAAGAGCACTGCTCCCTGACGGTCGCCGGTGGCCGGCACCCGTACCAGGGCAAGATCCAGCATGTCGCCGTTCGGCGTGTCGTAGTCCAACGGCACCGCCAGCGTGGCGCACTCGAGTTCGGGGTCCTCGGCGAGTTTGTCGGTGCACTTGCCCCATTCGATGGTGTCGGCCGACGCCGGATCGGTGGTCGCAACGTCGGTGGTGTCCGGCGTGGTGTCGCCGGTGGATGTCGACCCTGGCGCGTCAGCGGTGACCGTCGTGCGATCTTTGACGGCCACGCCGTTGTCGCTGCAGCCGGCGGCAAGGAACGCCACGGCCGCGATTATGATGACCGTTGTCCGACGCCTCGCTCGCATGTCGCCACGGTAGTAGTTGCCATCGCCTCGGCAACATCAGGCGACCGACTCCAGGAACGTTGACGCTGATGGTCAACCGATGACGCTCCATTAGTCATCGTGTGACTAATGTGCGAGCCATGCGCACATCACCTCGACTCCTCGTTGCTTCGGTCGCCTTGTTGGGCTTACTCGGCGCAGCCTGCGGTTCGGACGATTCTGATGACGCAGCGACCACGACCGGCGATGTGACGGTGTTTGCTGCTGCGTCCTTGACGGCAGCGTTCACCGAAATTGGTGACGCGTTCATGGTGGCCAATCCGGATTCGAAGGTCACTTTCAACTTCGCAGCGTCGTCCGAGCTCGTGACCCAGATCGGGGAGGGTGCTCCGGCCGATGTGTTCGCATCCGCCGACAAGAGCAACATGGCCAAGTTGACCGACGCCGGCAACAACGCGACCGAACCGGAGGTCTTCGCCACCAACCTCCTGGAGATCATGGTGGGCGCGGGCAACCCGAAGGGGATCACCGGCGTTGCCGATCTGGCCGACGAGAATCTGATCGTGGTGATCTGCTCTCCCGAAGTTCCCTGCGGCAAGTACGCCGCTCAGGTCTTCGAGTCCGCCGCTGTGACGGTGACCCCGAAGTCGCTGGAGCAGAACGTGAAACCAGTGGTCAGCAAGGTGACCCTGGGTGAAGCCGACGCCGGCATCGTCTACAAGACCGATGTGACTGCCGCGGGCGACAAGGCCGCGGGCGTGGACATACCGGCCGACATCAACGTGGTCGCCGAGTACCCGATTGCCGTCATCAAGGAATCGGCGAACGCCGTGGGCGCTCAGGCCTTCATCGATTTCGTCAACGGGGAGCAGGGCCAGAAGATCCTGGCCTCGTACGGCTTCCTGGCACCATGACTGGAAGGCGGCGCCGGGGCAGGCGCGCCAATCTCCCCACCCCGGTGTTGGCCCTGGCCGTCGTCGCAGTGGTGTTCTTCGCGCTGCCACTCATAGGGCTGCTCTGGCGGGCACCATGGTCGAACGCGTGGGGCTATCTCACCGAAGAGAACGCGCTCACCGCGTTGCGGTTGTCGTTGATCTGCTCGCTATGGGCCACCTTGCTGTCGGTTGTGTTCGGTGTGCCATTGGCGTGGCTGCTGGCCCGTGTCGAGTTTCACGGCCGCGGGGTGGTGCGGGCGCTGTGCACACTGTCGATGGTGCTGCCGCCAGTGGTCGGTGGCGTGGCCCTCTTCTTTGCGCTCGGCCGGCGCGGTTTGGTTGGGCAGTACCTCGACCGCTGGTTCGACTTCCGTCTACCTTTCACCACCGCCGGCGTCGTGGTCGCCCAGACGTTTGTGGCCATGCCCTTCTTGGTCATCACCCTCGAGTCAGCGCTACGACAGCTCGACCAACGCGTGGAGGATGCGTCGCGCACCCTCGGAGCCTCGCGCTGGTACACGTTTCGACGGGTGACATTGCCTGCAATTCGCCCGGCGCTCGTTGCTGGCGGTGTGCTCGCGTGGGCTCGCGCGCTCGGAGAGTTCGGCGCGACCATCACGTTCGCTGGCAACTTTCCTGGCACCACGCAAACGATGCCCCTGGCCGTGTACCTCGCGCTGGAGACCAACCCTGAGCAGGCAATCGTGTTGGCGCTGCTGTTGATCGCCATCTCGTTCGCCGTTCTCGTGGGGCTGCGCGACCGCTGGTTCGGTCGCAATGACCGAGCCTCTACGACGGTGCTCGCGTGACGCTCGCTGCATCCTTCTCGCTGCAGCTCGGCTCGCTCGACCTTCAGGCCGACCTCGACGTGAAGCCGGGTGAGTTGCTGGCGCTACTCGGGCCGAATGGTGCGGGCAAGAGCTCTGTGTTGCGCTGTCTCGGCGGTCTCGCCCCCATCCATTCCGGTCGCATCGTGATTGACGAGCTGTTGGTTGACGAGCCTGCTACCGACACGTTCGTCGAGCCTGAGAACCGACCGATCGGTTTCGTGTTCCAGAACTACCTGCTGTTCGAGAACATGACAGTGCTGGAGAACGTTGCCTACGGTCTCCGTGCGCGCAAGACGCCGAAGGCTGATGCCCGTCGTGTGGCCGCTGAGTGGCTCGAGCGTGTTGGGATCGCAGAGTACGCGGACCAGCGTCCGCACTCGCTGTCCGGCGGACAGGCGCAGCGGGCAGCGCTCGCGCGTGCTCTTGCGACGAACCCGCGGCTGCTCTTGCTCGACGAACCGCTCGCCGCTCTCGACGCTGGTACGCGCAGCAGCGTCCGTCGCGACCTGCGCCGGCATCTGGAGACCTTCGAGGGAATGCGCATACTCGTCACTCATGATCCAGTCGATGCGTATGCACTCGCCGACCGAGTCGCGATCCTGGACGCAGGCCGCATCGTTCAAGTTGGCACACTTGCGGAGGTCACTGCTCACCCGCGATCGCGTTACGTGGCTGACCTCGTCGGTGTCAATCTGGTCACCGGTGTCGTCGTTGATGGCGTGCTCACCACCGCGGCTGGTGCTCGCGTCGTCATTGCGGACGCGCTGCCCGGTCCCTCCTTTGCCGTGATTCGCCCGCCGTCCATCTCGCTGGTGCGCGAAGCCGTTGCGGGCTCGAGCGCGCGCAACACGTGGGCCGGCACCATTGTGGAAGTCGACCGTCTTGGCGATCGCGTGCGCGTCGGCATCGACGGCCAGCTTCCGCTGACGGCCGAGATCACCGCTGCCGCCCTCGATGCGCTGCAGTTGCGCCCGGGCGACGGGATCCATGCCTCGGTCAAAGCCACTGACATCGAGGTGTACTCGGTGTGAGCGGGTCCGGGGTGGGATCATGGTGAACGTGGCGCGCACGAACGATCAGTTGCTGCTGGGCGAGTGGGCGTGCCTTGGCGTTCTGTACCCCGAGCCGACACATGGTTTCGCGATAGCGGCGCGCTTGAAGCCGGGCGGCGATGTTGGTCGCGTGTGGTCGCTCTCACGGGCGTTGACCTACCGCTCGCTCGACCAGTTGGCGGTGCGCGGCTATCTCCAACCAGTCGGCGAAGAGCCGGGGATCGCGGGGGGAAATCGCACCATCCTCGCCGCCTCCCGCACGGGGCGCGCACAGCTTCGCAAGTGGCTCGCCACACCGGTGGCCCACCTTCGCGATCTGCGCAGTGAGCTATTGCTGAAGCTGATCATCGCGGAGATCTGCGGCATCGACGTCAGCCAGATGTTGGAGGCACAGCACATCCACATCGTTCAGATGGCCGACGCAATTGCCCGCAACATCGAAGCGAACCCCGGTGACGTGGTGGCGCTGTGGCGTGTCGAGTCCGCGAACGCGGCACTGCGCTTTCTGGAGCGCGCGCCGCGAACGCGTGGCTAGCGCGTGAGTTACACGGCGCGGCCAAGGAACTTGAGGAACTCGGTCTGCAGGTCGTCGCCGTCGGCTGCCTCGATCTTAGGCCCGAACACGCCTGGCTGGCGGATCATGGCGTCCATCGGCTTCAAGCCGGAGTAGGCGCCCTCGACTGCCTGGGCGTTGATCTGTTCGTCGCCGCCAACGGCGCGAGCGAGGTCCCAGGTGTGCACGAGAAGGTCGGTGGTGACGAAGCGGCCGAGGACCTGTTCTGCGGGCATCGGACCGAACGGACCGGCGACGTTCTTGCTCAGGTCGTTGTTGTTGACGGCCTCGAGCAGTGCCGACAGCGACGCATTCCAAGTGGCGACCGGCTCTGCTGTGTCCACGGCAACGGGCTCGCTCTCGGTGAGAGCGGCCGTGAGACCGTTGAAGTTGGTGGTGATGTGGCCGACGATGTCGGCGGCGGTCCACCCCTCGCACGGCGCGGCATTGCCCCAACTTTCGGCCGGTGCAGCCTGCACGCGGGCATCGAAATCGTTGGCGAGTGCGGTAAGGCGTTGGATGACTTCTTGGCTCATGGGGCCGACCGTACACCACTAGCGTGAGGCCACCGAGATGGCCCGGGTGGCGGAATTGGCAGACGCGGGGGGCTTAAACCCCCCTCCCCGCAAGGGGGTACGGGTTCGAGTCCCGTCCCGGGCACAAGAAATCATGTGATCTACCTGGTGCTATGTCGATCTACGTGATGTACGTTGGTTGGCGTGGAACCGGGTCGAATCGCCGAGTTAGGGCCCCAATGGGCCCCGATAGGCCCCCAGTTTGAGACGCCGCGGCAGCGCGATCGGCCTAGTGCGGGCATGGCCGAGCAAACTTTCTCCGTCGCCGAGGCAGCCGCGATCTTGGGCTGCTCGCCTGACGCCGTCCGTCGCCGTATCCATTCCGGCGACCTCGATGCGTTCGCTCAGCACGGAACTTGGCGGGTGCTTTCTTCGGGGGTGCAGACTCCGGCCGCTGACGGGCAGCGCCAGAGCGCGAGCGCGCCGACCTTGGTCGATCGACTGGCTGGGCGGCCGTGGCTGCTGTCGCCGGAGGACATCGCAGCGGTCATCGGCTGGCCGGAAGATCAGGTCCGCTACTACCTGCGGCGCGGAGAGTTGCCCGGCCGAAAGGTCGGAGCGCGGTGGGTGTGTCCACAAGACGCGTTGGCTGCCTGGTGCGAACGCGGGGCTGCGGCGTGAAGCGCGCTCCGGTAGCCCGGGCCGAACGTGGTGGAGGTCAGGTCGAGTACAAGAACAAGAAGTGGTGGGTTCGGCGCAGCGCCAGCGAGGGGGACGGTCCCCGTCGCCGGTGGCGCGAAGGTCCGTATGCGACGCAAGACGAAGCCGAGGCAGCGTGCTCGAAAGCGACGTTGACCTACACGGCGGCGACGCCGATTGGCGAGTGGCTCGACGGGTGGGTTGAGAAGGAGGCCAAGCGGGCGCTGCTCGGCCAACGCGAGGATCACGCCCGCCGGGTGCGCACGGATGTGAATCACGTCAAGCCGTATCTCCACAACGTCCGCATCGGCGACGTGAAGCCGTCGGACTGGATGGACGTGTGGGACGAACTGCTGACCGTCCCGAGCGAGAAGACCGGCAAGCCGCTGTCACGCAAGACGGTCGGCAACATCAAGACCACGTTGTCGGGAGCGATGAAGGCCGCGATGCGCGACCGGCTCCTGGATTCCAACCCCGTCCGCGACGCTCCGTTGCCAACGTTGCATCGGGGCAAGGAGGACTCGGTTGGTCAACTCCGCACGATCCGCCCCGACGAAGTCCTATCCACGACTCAGGTGCTGATTCTCCAGCGATGGCTCATCGAGCACCTTGACGCCGAGCCGTTTGTTCTGCCCGCCTTGTTGATTCTCGAGACCGGGATGCGCCGCGGTGAAGCCCTCGGGGTGGCGTGGGAGTACGTCGATACCGCTGCCGAGACGTTGCATATCGCCCAGCAGGCGGCGCGTATCCCCAGGGTCGGCTACGAGATCCGGCCGTTGAAGTCGCTGCGCTCCAACCGGGTGGTGCGTCTCACACCGATCGCAGTCGACGCCTTCCGCCAGGTTCGGCGCCGAACCGGTGTGCGTGCGATCAACGGTCTCGTGACCCACAAGGACGGCAACGTCTGGAATCCCGACGAGTTCACGCGTTGGGCAA
>JBBQMG010000092.1:0-16700 GCA_038328705.1 Acidimicrobiales bacterium
CGCTCGCTGGTTGCGATCACCTGCGGCGCCAACATGAACTTCGACCGCCTCCGGTTCGTGGCCGAGCGTTCCGAGGAGCGCGAGGCGTTGTTCGCGGTGACCATCCCCGAACAGCTGGGTAGCTTCCGACGGTTCTCCGAAGTGGTCGGCGCACGGTCGGTCACCGAGTTCAACTACCGCATCTCCGACCGCAACCAAGCGCACGTCTTCGTCGGTATCTCAGCGGGGGATCGCGACGAGTCCGGTGCAATCGCTGCCGACTTCGAGGCCCACGGCTTCTCGACCATCGACCTCACGAACAACGACCTCGCCAAAGAACACGTCCGCCACCTGGTCGGCGGTCGCAGCGAGCTGGCGCACGACGAGCGCCTCTTCCGGTTCGCCTTTCCGGAGCGGCCCGGTGCCCTGATGCGGTTCCTCTCGACGATGCATCCGGACTGGAACATCAGCTTGTTCCACTACCGCAACCAGGGTGCCGACGACGGGCGGGTGCTCGTTGGCCTGCAGGTGCCGGCCGACGACGACGTCGCGCTGCGGGACTTCCTCGAAACACTTGCGTACCCGTACACCGAAGAATCCACCAACCCCGTCTACCGCCTCTTCCTCAAATGAGTTCCCGATGGAGGGTTCCGACGACCTGAGGCGGTGTTGGAACCCTCCATTTGGGGGTTGCCTCGAGCGCTGCGGAGGGGCAGGATTTCGCCATGACCAGCTTGCGCAATCGGCCCAACACTGCTCTCGTGGTGATCGACATGCAGAACGATGTGGTGGGCAACGCGTACCTGCGCGATGAGGTCATCGCCAACATCAATACGCTCGTCGACAAAGCCCGCGCCGAACGAGTGCCCGTCATCTGGGTGCAGCACTCCAACGAGGAAATGGCCGAAGGGAGCGACGGCTGGCAGTACGTGTCCGAGCTGCAGCGCCTCACCGGTGAGCCGCTGGTGCTCAAGAAGTACGGCGACTCGTTCGAAGACACGGTCCTCGAATCGGAACTCGCCGAGCGAGGTGTTGGTCGCGTGATCGTCACTGGCGCGCAGACCGACGCGTGCATCCGCGCCACGTTGCACGGCGCTTTCGTGCGCGGCTACGACACCACACTCGTCAGCGATGCACATACCACCGAAGACTTCTCCGAGTACGGCCTTCCACCGGTGGACAAAGTGATCGCTCACACCAACATGTACTGGACATGGCAGGGTGGCCCTGGCCGAGTCGCCGACGTGATCGGTACTGCCGACGTCACCTTCGCTGCGGCCGGAGCCGACGCCGTCAGTTAGGCGCGACGACCAATCGTGCGCGCCGCCGCCTACGATGGTCCTACACGTCAGGCGGACTTGCACGTCGGCGAACAAGAGAGCGAGGGCCTTCCATGAGCCCCGACAACGTGCAGCCCAGCCCCTGGGTGTTGGCGTCCGAGCCGACAAGCCTCGGCGACCCGACCAGTATGATCACGCTGGTCGACGGGCAGACCTTCTGCCTCAGCGGGCGCTCGGGGGACTTCAACAGCAACCCCACTCACGGGGTCTTTTTCGCGGACATGCGCGTGCTCAGCCAGGCCCGCCTGCTGGTCGGCGGGTCGCCTGTCGAGTCGCTGGCGGTGACACTCTCCGACGCGAGCAGCGCCACGTTCGTGGGGCGCTCGCAGCCTGCCTCGCCATCCGAACCGCGGCTGCTGGTCGTTCGTCGCCGAACCCTCGGGTCGGTGTGGCAGGAACACATCGAGGTGCGCAACACCGGTCCCGAGCGCGTCTCGGCCGCCATCGAGATGGAAACGGCTGCCGACTTTGCTGACGTGTTCTCGGTGAAGGAGGGCCGCGCCGGCGTGGAGGGAGAGCATTCCCTGGAAGTCGAATCTCACAGCCTGCTCTTCGGCTGGCGAATGGGCGATGTGCATCGCGCTACGAGGTTGACCATCGCCGGTGTGGACGCGGAGATCTCGCCACGCGGTTTCAGGTGGACGGTGCATCTCGACCAACACGAGGTGAGCAGAGTCAAGTTCGACCTGACGGTGGCCCTCGGTGGACGATGGATCGAGCGCCGCGACCATCACCCCAGCCTCTCGAACGCAGCCGCGCGTAACCGCCACTGGTTGGCCTCGGTACCGAAGCTGCGCACCCTCGATCGCAAGTTGGGCGCCGCCTACGACCGGTCCATCGCCGACATCGGCGCGCTGCGACTGCACGATCCCACGGGCCATCATCGCCCGGTCATCGCCGCTGGCGCCCCCTGGTACATGACGCTCTTCGGACGCGACGCGCTGATCAGTTCCTACATGGCCTTGCCCATCGATCCTTCGCTGGCGCTCGGCGTGTTACAGGCGCTTGCCGAACTGCAGGGCAACGTCGTCGACATGGCGACCGAGGAGCAGCCGGGCCGCATCATGCATGAGACTCGCTACCTCGGAGTCGACGCGCCAACCCTCACCGGCGGCAGCACGTATTACGGGTCAGTCGATGCGACACCGCTGTTCGTCGTCCTGCTCGGCGAGTTGTCGCGCTGGGGTCTGCCCGAGGAAGTGCTGCTGGAACTGTTGCCACACGCAGATCGCGCGATCGAGTGGATGCGCAATTTCGGTGACAGTGACGGCGACGGCTATCTGGAGTACGAGACCACCTCCGAGCGCGGCCTGGTGAACCAAGGGTGGAAGGACTCGGTCGACGGCGTTCGCTATCGCGATGGTCGAATCGCGGCGGCGCCGCTCGCGTTGTGCGAAGTTCAGGGTTACGCGTACGCCGCGTACCGGGCGCGCGCGGCGATTGCAGAAAGGTTGGGCCGCGCCGATGAAGTGACTGAGTACTCGAAGGCTGCCGAGGAGCTGAAGGAGCGATTCAACCGCGACTTCTGGCTCACCGAACACGGGTGGTTTGCAATAGCACTCGGCCCTGACAAGGAGCCGGTCGACTCTCTGGCATCCAACATGGGCCATTGTTTATGGAGCGGCATCGTCGCCGACGAGCACGCAGCCGAGGTAGCGAAGCACCTTATGTCGCCGGCGATGTGGAGCGGCTGGGGCATCCGCACGCTGGCCAGCGATGAGATCGCGTACGACCCGATGAGCTATCACTGCGGCACTGTGTGGCCGCACGAAGGAGCGCTGTGTGCGGCCGGGTTGCGAGCCTACGGTTTCGGTGCCGACGCACTGACAGTTGCTCGTGGTCTGTTCGCTGCCTCCGATGCGTGGGACGGACGCCTTCCCGAACTCTTCAGCGGGCTCGATGAGGCCGACGTCGGCACGCCCGTTCCGTTCCCGACGTCGTGCTCGCCGCAGGCCTGGTCCGCCGCAACACCATTCCTGTTGCTGCGCACGATGTTGGGCATCGAGCCCGACCCGGTCGCTGGGCTGACCATTGATCCGATACCTGGAGCAATCGATGACGACCTCTTCTTCATCGGCGTTCGTCGGATGGACCGTCGCTTCGACATTCGTGTCGACGATGGTCATCCCAGCATCACGGCCTGGCCCGACGAGCGGCTTTCCTAGCTATTGCTCGATGGTAGATGCGCGTGCAGCGCTTCGGCGACGCCGAGCCCTGCAGCGCCGGACGTGAGTGGTACGCCCGCCGCACGCACAGCCTCGTCGGCGTTGGCCACGCCGATGGCGATGGATGCGATGGCGAACATCGGCAGATCGTTGGCCGCATCGCCGATCGCGATGACCCGACGCTGCTCCACACCCAGGCTGGCAAGCGCGGCACGCAATCCGGTGCCCTTGTTGCACCCGGTCGGTGCCAGGGCGACCGAGCCCTTGTTGACAACCAGGTGGCGTTGACTGCCCACCGACTGGCGGGCTGCTTCCACCGCGGCGAGCCAGGTGACCGGAGCGCCCACCACCACGTGCCCCACATCGAGGTCCGGCACGGCTGCTTCCCGCAGTGCGGCGAGCAGTGCTTGCTCGACGGGCTCGGCGAGCAACGTCAGTTCGCCACTCGCCACGCTCACCATCACGCCGCCCTCCTCGCACACGATGCGGTCGCACAACGCGACGATGGTCGGCACCACAGACTGCAGGCTCTCCCAGCGACGGCCGGTGACGATGATGATCGTGTGGCCATCGGCGTGCGCCTGGCGAATCGCGGCGGTAGCGGCCGGCGCTACCGACTCGCCGTCGAAGAGCGTGCCATCCACATCCAGAGCGATCACCATCTGTTCCACAACGCTGTCCTATCTGGTGGGGCCCGATATGTCTTGCCACGCGCACACGTGGGTACAGGCCCATTATGATCAGTGCCCTGCAGGTTGGACGCACATGAGGGCACTTGTTGTCGCTGCGAATCGTTTGCCGGTGGAGGTCTCCGCCAGCGGCGAGGTCACCGCCAGCCCCGGCGGGCTCGCGTCCGCGTTGTCGACCGTCGCCACGGAAGGCTCCACCTGGGTCGGGTGGGCGGGGCCGGGTGCAGGCCGACTGGCCCCCCTGACGCTCGGGCACGCTCGCCTTCATCCGATCGCACTCTCGACTGTCGAGGAGACCCGCTACTACCAAGGATTCTCCAACTCGGTGCTCTGGCCGCTCTTTCACGGGCGCCTTCGCCGCGAGGAAATGAACAGGTCGTGGTGGCGCACGTATCGCAGCGTCAACGAACGATTCGCGACAGCGATCGCGCGTACCGCACCGCCGAACGCCACCGTGTGGGTGCACGACTACCACCTATTGCTGGTACCCAAACTACTGCGCGCCCGCCGGCCGGATGTGCGCATCGGACTCTTCCTTCACATCCCATTTCCGAATGCGCAGCTGTTCTCGATGCTTCCGTGGCGACAGGAGGTGTTGGCGGGGATGCTCGGATCCGACCTCGTCGGCTTCCAGGTGGCCGAAGACGCAGCCAACTTCATCAGCACGGTCGAGCGACTCTTGGAAATCCACGCCGATGGTCAACGGCTGCGCGTCGGCTCGCGAACCGTAGAAGTGGACGCGTTCCCCATCTCTGTCGATTTCACTCGCTGGGCTGCGCTGGGCGATGACGCGGCCGATGCTGCGGTAGCATTGCGCACCGAATTGGATGTCTCCTCGGTGTTCCTCGGGATCGACCGACTCGACTACACCAAGGGCATCACGCAGCGGCTGCGGGCGTTTGAAGAGCTCCTCGACGAAGGCCGCATCGACATCGAACAGTGTGTGTTCGTGCAGGTGGCAGTCCCCAGCCGATCCGATGTGCCCGCCTACCAAGACGAGCGAGATGAAGTCGAGACGATCGTCGAGCGGATCAACACTCGCCACCGACGCCCCAACGGAAGTGGCCCGGTGCGGTACATCGAGTCGTCCTTCGATGACACCGGCTTGGCTGCGTGGTACCGGGCTGCCGACGCGCTGGTCGTCACCTCTCTCGCCGACGGAATGAACCTTGTCGCCAAGGAGTTCGTTGCCGCCCGCGGCGATGGCGATGGGGTTGTGGTGCTCAGCGAGTTCGCCGGCGCTGCGCAGGACTTCCCGGAGGCGTTGATCATCAACCCCTACGACATCGAGGCGATCAAGTCTGCGTTGCTGACGGCGCTCGCCCTCCCAGACGACGAGCGCCGGTCTCGAATGGAATCGATGCGCAACGAAGTTCGACAACACGACGTGCACTACTGGGCGCAGCACTTCCTCGAGCGTCTTGACACTGTGCCCCGTGAGCGTCACCGTTTGTCGATCTGGAATCTGCCGGTGCTGTCGCGACTTGCGGTCGCCCACAGGAGGGCACGCTGATGAGGATCGGACTGATTGCCCCGGCATGGCTGCCCATTCCGGCGCCGGCATACGGCGGCACCGAGACGGTCGTCAATACCTTGGCCCGAGGCTTGCACGCCGCGGGACACGAAGTGCTGCTCGTGTGTCATCCGGGGTCCACCTGCCCTGTACCGCGTGCCTCGGTGGTGCCCGCCGAGGACACCGTCCGAATGGGTCGAGCGTCGATCGAGCTCGAGCATGCAATTGGCGCCTACGAGCTCGTGCAGGACTGCGATGTCGTGCACGACAACACCCTCGCAGGGCCGGTGTATGCGACTGGTTTCCCCGAACTGGCGGTGGTTGCCACCAATCACATGCCATTCACTCGCACGATGACCGCGATCTTTGGTGCCGCGGTGCCGCATGTCGGCCTCATTGCCATCTCCCATTCGCACGCAGCATCTACCAACCTGCCCATTGCCGGCGTGGTGCACCATGGGGTTGATCTTGCTGAGTTTCCGATCGGTGCAGGCGACGGTGGCTATGTCGCCGTGCTGTCCCGCATGACGCCGGAGAAGGGCGTCCATCGGGCCATTGCGATCGCACGCGCAGCTGGAGTGCAGCTGCGCATCGCGGCGAAGATGCGTGAGCAGCACGAGCGGGAGTACTTCGACGAGTTCGTGCGACCGCACCTTGGTGACGACGTGATCTACCTCGGTGAGCTGGGCGCTGCGGACAAGCGCGAACTACTCGGCGGCGCAGCTGCGCTCTTGAATCCGATCGGGTGGCCGGAGCCGTTCGGAATGGCAATGGTGGAGGCGCTGGCCTGTGGCACGCCCGTGATCGGGTGTCCGCAGGGTGCCGCACCCGAGATCGTGCTCGATGGGGTGACGGGCTTCCTCAGCGACGATGACGACGAGTTGGCTGTTCGTCTTCGTGAGGTGCATCGCATCGATCGCGCTGCTTGCAGGCAGCGGGTTGCTGATTGCTTCTCCGCGGAGAGCATGGTCGAGGGTCACCTCCGTGTCTACGAACAGCAACGAGCGGCGACCACCCAAAGGGCGGCCGCCGCAGCGTCTGACTGAAACTCGACAGGCGTCGTTGGCTGTCGATGTGCACAGTTCTTGTTTCGTGACTGTCGATCAACCGCCCGTCATGGCGGTGCTCATCTTCTGCAAGCACGCCGAGACCGCAGTTGCGTCGGCGGGTGATGCTGACGAGAGCGTGGCGGCCTTCGTGCTCAGTTCGGTGGCGGTGGCACTGAGGGCGGCCACATCGCCGCTGGCCGGATCAGCCATGACCTTCTTGAACTGCTCGGCCAGGTCGTCGGCCGACTTGCAGAACGCAGCGACGTCCGGGTTTGCGCTGGTGCCGGCATCGCCAGCGGTCGTGTCGGCTGTGTCACCGGCAGCAACAGCAGCGGTCTTCGAGGTCGAGCTGCCATCGCTGCAAGCGGCGGCGGTGCTGACGAACACGGTTGCGACGAGCATCCAGCTCATTGCCTTCTTTGATGCCTTCATGGTGGGTTCCTCTCCCTATGGGCGGCTCGTACCGCCCCGTTGAGATGAGTGTCGTTGGACCGACCGAGAATGACATGAGTAACGGTTGCTCATTTCGTCACGCCGCAGCGTGAAGCGAATGAGTACCTACTCAGCGGTGGCGGAGCTCGAGCCGAGCGCGGCGAGCGCCAGTCGTCGGTCCGATGCGCGACCCTCGACCCAACGCCGCTCCTGCTGTCGCAACAGCGTGACACGACGCGAAGCTGTCGCGGCCCTCGCTACTCACGTGGTGGTCAGGGCCGCGACAGGTTCATGAATTGTTGGGCTCAGTCGCCGGCGGAGAGGGCGAGCTCGCCGACAGCCGCGAGCGGTCCGACCGGTTGCCGACCGTGTTGTCGACCACTTCCTCGCCGGGCTCGCAAACGTCGAGAAGTTGAAGTCGCAGACTCGACGGAGGCTACGGGCGGTAGACGACGAAGACCTTGCGTAGCGTCTCGTGCACGGTCCACGTGCCCTGCCAGCCGAGCTCGAAGATGGCGCTGCTGCCGGCGGTGAGCAGCACGGCCTCTTCGCCGTCGCACTGCACTGTCATGCTGCCGCTGAGCACGTAGATGACTTCGCCGCGGGTCAGGAACTCCCAGCGCGACGCGCCCGGCTCGCACTCCCACGTGCCGGAGGTGATCTTCTCGATGTCGAGGAACACCTTCGCTCGGGTGGTGATCTCGCCGCTGAGCGGCTCTGCCGACGGCTGGCCGAGCGGCTTCTCAGCCAGTTCGGCTGCGGGAATCTCTGCGGCGCGAAAGGTAATGGTCACGGTCTCGTCCTGTCGTTGAGGTCTGGGTCGCTTTCGAAGCACGACGACCATACCCGATGGTGCTGTGACCCGCTTCCGCCCGATGGTTGCACCCGATGACACGACCCTGGTGGCAGCCATCGAAGCCTCTGCCCACGAGTCCGCGTCTCTTCGCGTATCCAGGCCATGCTTGACGCCACGGTCTGCTCGAAGCGCGCGACGGGTCGCCGGTTACTCGCCGCCGGTCGCTGACACCGGCACCGGCATCGGCACCGGCACGGTCATCGACTCCTCCACCGGCGCGGCCGACAGCACCATCACGTTCACCGGCCCTGACGGTGAGCCGGTCGCCCTGACGCCGGCGGAGATGGGTACCGGCGATGAACTCCAGATTTCTTCGTCAGTGAGGTCGATCGAGATCAGCGGATCGACCGGTGAGGTCTCGGCGGGCGGGAACGGTTCCCCAATGACCGTGACCCCTCTCGCCGATGCTCGGCCGGGTGCAGATGCGCAGTGTGCGGCGCTCAAGCCCGTGGCGCTGCCGAAGCCCTCGGCACGTAGCCGTTCAGCGCTGCAGCGGTCCGATGACCTGCTCGACGAAGCGGTGAATCGGCTCAGTGTCCTTCGGGTTGCCGAAATCCATGACGAAGTGCTGCACCCCGAGATCGGCGAGGTGGCCGAGCTGCTCGAGCAACTTCGCGCTGCCTTCGTCGGTCTCGGGGAGCGGGCGTTCCACGGTGGTGCTGACTTCGATGTCGGCCGGGTCGCGGCCCGCTTGCTCGGCGGCGGCGCGGATGATGCCCAGCTTGCGGTTCCAGTCGTCATCACCGCGGAAGGAGCTGTTCCACATGTCGGCCAGTCGGCCCACCATCGGCAGACCGATCTTCTCGCCGGCTGCGCCGATGCAGATGCGCGGCACCGGGTCCGGGAGGGGTGGGGCAGATGCGCCTTCGATGCGGAAATGCGTGCCATTGAAGAACGGCTCATCCTGCGTCCACATCAGCCGGCAGATCGTGATCATTTCCTCCAGTTGTGCGAAGCGGACGGACGGCTTCGGGAAGTCGTAGCCGTACGCCAGGTACTCGTCCTCGCGCCAGCCAGCACCGACACCGAGGATGAAGCGACCACCCGACAGCACTTGCAACGTCGCCGCCATCTTCGCCGTCAGTGCGGGCGGTCGATACCCGTGGCCCAGCACGTGATGGCACAGCTGCACATCAGGGTGGCGCGCAGCGAGCCAGGTGAGCGTGGTCCACGCTTCCAGGAACGGATCGGTCTTGGCGTCGAAGCCGTAGAAGTGATCGGCGATCCACAGCGAATCGAAGTGGGGCAGCGCCGTCGGCAAGATGTGTTGGTCCTGCCACGCGGCAATCGGCTGGTAGTCGCTCCAGCGGTTGCCGATGACCGGCGAGAGCCAGCCGAACTTCAGGTCGCGGCTCATGCCGCTTCCAGCGTCGTCTTCACACGCGCAAGCGTGCTGTTCATCCCTTTGGTCATCGTCTTCGGGCGGAACAGAATCCGGTCGTAGACGACGCCCATGAAGCCCTTGGCGGTGTAGTCGAAAGACTCGGTGACGGTGGTGCTGGTGTCGCTCGTCGGCACGAACTCGTAGCGCCACGTGGTGTAGCCCTCCGCCACGAACTCGAAGACAGTGCCTGGCTCGCAGGCGGTCACCTCGGAGGTGGTGGTCCACTTCTTGATGGTGCGGCCGGCGACCTTGGCGACGTTGTCGCCTTCGAACTTGGCGCTGACTGCCGGCCCGGTGGCACCGCCAACCCAGCGGCCGGCGATGCACTCCGGACTCCAGTCACCCATACGCGTGACGTCGGCAATTGCGGCCCACACTTCGCTGGCTGGACGGTTGATGGTGATATGTGCAGACCCTGAGCTCATGGCCGCAGCGTAGGGCCCTGCGGGGGAGGGCGTCGTTACGCGGTGTGCGCCAGGGCACCCGCGGTGATCACCGGAGCGTGGATGCAACGACCAAGCAGGTCTGCCAGACCTGGCTCCAGCCGGTCGACCGACGAGGGCAACAGCACGCGGCGGACAGATTCGATGGCGGCCACGTCGGCCAGTTCGACGGCGGCGCTGGGACCGCAGGCGGTCATCGCGAGCAGATGCTCGGGTGCGGACTCGACTCGCTCGACAACTTGCTCGAGGTAGCGCCAGCCGGCGGTGGACATGTCGATCTCCTCGGCGCGAGCGAAGTCGCGCAGCGAGTGCGACGCGGGCCCGCTGAGCAGTACCAGCAAGGTGATGTGCTCGTCGGTTGTGTCGAGCAACGTGAGTGCGTTCTCGCCATCATGCGACGTGGGGTCGAGCAGCACCACCGTCGTTGGAAGGGCTGTTGTGTTCGTGGTGGGTGCAGTCATCGAGATTGCAGTCTGGGGTGCGGTTTTTCGGTGGAACCTCATGATTGGGCCGTCCTCTCTTCGAGCGGTCGTCTCCAGGGTACGTACCGTTGGTGACGTGCAGATGAACGCAGCATCACAACGGCGTAGTTTGCGCGTGGCAGGTGTCACCTCAAGTGGCAGGCGTCACGTGAATGCGCAGAATTCGTTGCCTTCCGGGTCTGCCATGACGCACCAGTCGATGTCGCCGTCCCGCATGCGCAGCAGTGCGGCCCCTGCATCGACCAGATCATCGACAGTGGCATCGGCCAGCTTCACATCCCAATGCACGCGGTTCTTCACCGTCTTGGGTTCGGGTACCGGGTTGAACACCCAGAACATGAGCGGGAAGCCGGCAGCGCCTTGCACCCATGCGAAGTTGGTGCCGGGCCGTGTGCCGACGGTGCCACCCGTGCGAGCCGCCCACCAGGTGGCGATGCTCAACGGATCGACCGCGTCGACCACCAACTCAAACGGGCCGTTCGGTGTGTCTGGGTACTTCGGATGTGGGCCGAACACGCACATGACGACGCCATCGGGGTCGTTGAGGACATACCAGTGGTCGTCCCCGTGGGGCTCGCGAACGAGGCGAGCACCGGCAGCGATGAGTGGCACCGGGTCACCGCTGGCCACGCGCAGATCGAGGTGCACGCGGCTCTTACCTGCGGCCGCTTCCGGCACGCCATTGATCCAGATGGTGCGCTCTTTCGAACCGCCGAGTGGCGGCTCGAGATGGAAGTCGCCACCCTCATGCTCGACCACCGGCTGCGCGAGCGCGCTGCCCCAGAAACGAGCCACAGCCTCCGGCCGCCCGCCGCCACTGGTGACATCTATACAGAGATCCTTGAACACGACGTCGGGCATGACCGCGAAGCTACCCCGGCCGCGATCTGACGCGTGGTGCTTCGGCTCTCGTCACGAGATGTCGGGCTGGCACACTTCGCTGCGAGAAGCGGGCTCGTCGGAGCCGTGGTTGTAGGAGTGAGCCAGTGAGCATCGATTTCGAAGCCGACGCACTACGCGAGAAGTACCGCAGCGAGCGCGACAAGCGCCTGCGTGGTGACGGCAACGAGCAGTACGTGGAGATGGTGGGGCAGTTCGCCCACTACCTCGACGACCCGTACGTCGAGGTTAGCGAGCGGTCCGCCCTGCACGACGAGGTCGAGGTGGCCATCATCGGCGGTGGATTCGGGGGGTTGTTGGTCGGCGCCCGCTTGCGCGAGGCCGGTATCGACGACATCCGGATGATCGAGAAGGGTGGCGACTTCGGTGGCACCTGGTACTGGAACCGCTATCCGGGCGCAGCTTGCGACGTCGAGAGTTACGTGTACCTGCCGCTGCTGGAGGAGGTGGGCTACGTGCCGCGCAAGAAGTACGCGCCGGCGCCCGAGATCCTGGAGCACAGCCGCAATATTGCCCGTCACTTCCGCCTCTACGACAACGCGTGCCTCTCCACGGAAGTCACCGACATGACGTGGGACGACGCCGACCGTCGTTGGATCATCACCACCAACCGCGGCGACGAGATGCGCGCCCGCTTCGTCGTCATGGCCAACGGCCCATTGCACCGTCCGAAGCTGCCGGGAATTCCCGGGGTCGAAGGGTTCCAGGGCCATTCGTTTCACACCAGTCGTTGGGACTACGACTACACCGGCGGCGATTCGACGGGTGGTCTCGACGGTCTGTGCGACAAGGTCGTCGGCATCATCGGCACCGGTGCAACCGCTGTGCAGTGCGTGCCGCACCTTGGTGCCGCGGCCAAGCAACTGTTGGTGTTTCAGCGCACGCCCTCGTCCATCGACGTGCGTGACGACAGGTCCACCGACCCCGACTGGGAAGCGCAGTTGCAGCCCGGCTGGCAGAAGCGGCGAATGGACAACTTCAACAATCTCGTATCGGGAATCCCCGAGTCCGAGGACTTGGTGAAGGACGGCTGGACCGACATCATCGGCAACCTGCTCATCCGTCTGCGTCAGGGCCAGGGCGGCGACATGAGCCCGGAAGGCATCGGCAAAGTGATGGAGCTGGCCGACTTCGACAAGATGGAGCAGATTCGCGCGCGGGTCGACGAGTTGATCGCCGACCCGTCGGTGGCCGAGTCGCTGAAGCCGTGGTACCGACAGTTCTGCAAGCGTCCGTGCTTCCACGACGACTATCTGCCCACGTTCAACCGACCGAACGTCACGCTGGTGGACACCGATGGCAAGGGTGTCGATCGGATCACCGAACACAGCGTGTGGGCCAATGGCGTGGAGTATCCCGTGGACTGCCTGATCTACGCGACCGGGTTCGAGGTCGGCACCGACTATGCGCGCCGAGCCGGTTATGAAGTGCATGGTCGTGATGGCACCACGCTGACGGAGAAGTGGGCCGACGGTGCTGCCACGTTCCAGGGATTCCACTCACGAGGCTTCCCCAACTGTTTCATCGTCAGCGTCGTGCAGTCCGGCTTCTCGGTCAACTTCCCACACATGCTCGACGAGCAGGCGAAGCATCTCGGCTACATCCTGAATCGCGCCGAGACCGAAGGGCTGACGATGATCGAGGCGACGCAGGAGGCCGAGGATGCGTGGGTGCGAACGATCGTCGAGATGGCCCAGTTCAACGTGAAGTTCCTGGAGGCGTGCACTCCCGGCTACTACAACAGCGAGGGCCGCCCAGCTGAGCGCAGTGTGCGTAACGGCAGCTACGGCGGCGGCTCGCCGGGCTTCATCCGTGTGTTGGAAGCGTGGCGCCATGGGGAGACGATGGCAGGGCTGGAGACGAGCTGATCAGCCCTGCGGTGTGTGAGAACCGTCGGCGTGCTGACATCTCGAGGCTGGTCATGCGGTCGCCGGGATGAGGGGTGACTCGCCCTGTGCACCACCCTTGTTCACAGATCGGGACATTACCTGATGTGTCTAGACTCGCAGTCCGTGGGGGCCGGCGGTGAGTCCGAGAGCAGGGCGCCAGGGCCCGACCGACGCGGTGCCGCGGCGGTGGTCGGCACCGCTGGCCGCAATCGCGAGCTCATGCGTTACGTCATCGCCCACTTCCTTGCCGTCATTGCCGAATGGTCCGCGCTGATTGGTCTGCTCGTCTTCACGTTCGAGCGTGCGGGTGCCCGCGCTACTGGGTTCGCATCGTTGACTGCGTTGGCGCCCTACTTGCTGCTCTCGGCGACGACCGCCGGTCTGGCGCAATCGCGGCCGCCCGCTGGCGTGCGGTTGGCCGCGCTAGTGGTACAGGTCGTCGGCTATGGCATTGCAGGGTGGTGCGTCCTCGTCGACGGACCCGTCCTGGTCGCTGTCGTCGCCACCTCGCTCGCCGTCACGGGTGTCACAGCGATACGGCCGACCGGTGCCGTGTTGCTGCCGGCGTGGGCCAGGTCGTCGCGCGAGCTCACCGCGACCAACGTGCGGGTCGGGTACTGCGAGAGCGCCAGCGTGCTGCTCGGTCCGCTGATGGCCACCGGCCTGCTGGCACTGGGGGGCGGCGGCGCCGTGCTCGTCGGTTGCGCGGCGTTGGTCGCCGCGTCTGCTGCCATTTCGGCATTCGACGTCCGT
Organism: Acidimicrobiales bacterium; assembly: GCA_038328705.1. Classification (GTDB taxonomy): domain Bacteria; phylum Actinomycetota; class Acidimicrobiia; order Acidimicrobiales; family Ilumatobacteraceae; genus UBA668. Next base: position 13,875 of record JBBQMG010000092.1, read on the forward strand.
CGTGGTCCGCCGGCGTCGAAGCGGGAAAAGCAAGAGGGCGAGCACTCACCGGGCCCGCGCGCAAATGGTGGCGTGGCCGGGCGGATCAGGGGTGCGCTGGGACGTCCGTTCGCAGGAGTGGCGCTCGTCGCTCGTCAGCCAGGTGCGGCCGGCGTGCTGGCGGCGGCCTCGGGACAGTTCGTCATGATCGGCGCGTTCGACATCACCCTGGTCGTGATCGCGAGCGAGCACGACGAGCTCGGCAAGGCTGGCGCTGGCATTCTCACTGCCTGCTTCGGGGCGGGAGCGTTCCTCAGCATGATCGTCGCCGGTCGCGCTGCGCGTCGCCCTCGGCTCGCACCGCTGATCCTTGTGTTGCTCGTTCTCATGTCGGTCGTTTGTCTCGTCTTCGGCATTGCTAGTGGTGTGGTCGCAGCCGTGCTCACGCTGCCGATCCTCGGCGCCAGTCGGTCAGTGCTGGACCTGATGTCGCGGGTGCTTCTGCAGCGCTCCGCACCACCGTCGGAGCTGGCCGACGTGTTCGGCGCTCTCGAGGCCGCCAGCGGCCTCGGCTTGCTGATCGGCTCGCTGATGGCGCAGGTCCTGATCGCATCCTGGGGCGCCAGCGCCGCGTTGTTCGGTGTTGCGGGGGCCTTCGCACTCCTCGCACTGGCGTTGCTCCGTCCGCTGCAGACGGTCGACGACAGGGCCGACGTACCAGTCGTAGCGATGAGCCTGCTGCGGCGCATGCCGGTGTTCGCGCCGCTCCCCACGTTCGCGCTGGAGGCGGTGGCCCGCAGTGCGATCGAGCTGCCGGTTGCCGCTGGAGTCGAGGTCATCCGCCAGGGCGACCATGGTGACCGGTTCTACGCGGTGGCTGACGGGGTTTTCGACGTCGTCATGTCGGGGGTCCAGGTGCGCACCGTGGAGCGGGGCGGCAGCTTCGGCGAGGTCGCGCTGCTCGCCGACGTGCCACGAACGGCCACCGTCACAGCGAAGCGAGCGGGTCACCTGCTGGCGATCGAACGAGACCCGTTCCTGCTGGCGGTGACCGGGTACGAGTCATCGCACGTGGCCGCTCGAGCTGTCGTCGGCGGTATGACGTTCGAAAGCGAGATCTCCTTGCCCGAGATGGACCCACCCCCGCCGACAGCGACCGGCAACCAGCAGCCGTGATCCGGCCGTCGCTTCAGCGGGCCGGCGGCCGGAATAGGTTGGAGGTATGCGTCTTACACCGACCGACCGAGACCGGTTGCTGATCTTCACTGCTGCGGAACTTGCTCGTGCACGACGGGCGCGCGGGTTGCAGCTGAACGTGCCCGAGGCCACCGCGCTGATCGCTGACACGGTGTGCGAGGCGGCGCGCGACGGGGCACGCTTGATGGAGGCTGCGGCGGCCGGCGCCGGCGTGCTCACCGAGGCCGATGTGTTGCCGGGGGTGCCGGACATCGTTGGCGAGGTCAAGGTGGAAGCCGTGTTCAACGACGGCACGCGGCTGGTGGTGGTGCGCAACCCGTTCGGTGCTGGCGCTGGCCTTGGTGCCGATGCGCCGGGCGCTGTGATCACTGCCCCCCGTGAGGCAGTCGAACTTCCCGGCATGATCTCTCTGACCGTGACCAACACCTCCGATGTGCCGGTCAGCATCACCTCGCACTTCCACTTCTTCGAGGTCAACCCGCGACTGGCCTTTGACCGGGCCGCCGCATATGGGATGCGCCTGGCAATTCCAGCAGGCGCGGCGAAGCGGTTTGAACCGGGCGAACCCACGGAGGCGCCGTTGATTCCCGTTGGCGGGGCCCGCATCGCAATTGGCTTTGCCGGACTTGTGGATGGCCCGCTGGACGCGCCCGGGGCGAAGGCAGCGGCGATCGCGCGTGCGGTCGCACAGGGATACCTGGGGGCAACATCGTGAGCGGCTCGGACCACGACCACGACCACGGTCACCGGCATTCGCACGACGAGTTCGAGCACAGCCACGACGACGGCGCAGTGCCGCACAGCCACATGAATCCAGCGGAGATTCTGCCCGACGACTACGCGGCCATTCATGGCCCCACTGTTGGTGACAGGGTGCGCCTTGGCGACACGGGTCTTGTGATTCAGGTCGAGTACGACGCGCAGGAACGCGGTAACGAGTTTCTGGCAGGCTTCGGCAAGACCGCCCGCGACGGGCTGCTGCTGAAGGCCGCGGCCGTGCGTGACACCTGTGATGTCGTCATCTCCAACGTCGTCATCGTCGACGCCACCTGTCGCATCGGCAAGGTCAGCATCGGCATTCGCGAAGGTCGAATCTGCGGTGTCGGTCGTGCAGGTAACCCAGACATGCAGGACGGCGTCGACGTTGTCGTCGGAACCGGTACCACCATCGTCAGCGGCGAAGGGCTCATCGCCACCGCCGGTGCAATTGACACCCATGTGCACCTGCTGTCGCCTCGCATCATGGAAGCCTCGTTGGCCTCCGGCGTCACCTCGATCATCGGCCAGGAGTTCGGTCCGGTCTGGGGTGTTGGCGTCAACTCGCCTTGGGCCTTGCGGCATGCCTTCAACAGCTTCGACCAGTGGCCGGTCAACATCGGCTTCCTCGGTCGCGGCTCGTCGTCGGACGAGGCGCCTTTGATCGAGGCGCTGGTCGAGGGCGGGGCGTGCGGGTTCAAGGTGCATGAAGACATGGGTGCACACACTCGTGCGCTCGACACGGCGCTCAATGTCGCCGAGGTGTTCGACGTGCAGGTCGCGCTGCACACCGACGGCCTCAACGAATGTCTGTCGGTGGAGGACACGCTGAGCGTGTTGGCCGGCCGCACCATTCACGCGTTCCACATCGAGGGCTGTGGAGGCGGGCATGTG
>JBBQMG010000093.1:0-16539 GCA_038328705.1 Acidimicrobiales bacterium
GTGCGGTGCACGTAGTGCCCGACACGCTGACGATTCGTTCCGCGCTCCACAACGAAGTGATAGGGGCGTTTCAGCGTGAAGCTGTCGAAGCCGATGAGCGCGGCAGCGGTGGGTTGAGCGCAACGGGCTGTAGGGCCGAGGCCGGCGAGTTGCTCACTGACCTGCTCATATCGGCGAAGTGAGATTGGAGGGTTGATGCCTCGATGGTCAATGAGAAAGGGTCTCGTGCCATACGACGCAGTCAACCGCCAACCAACGACATCCGGGCAGTGGTATTTACGAAGGTCTTCTCGTCAGCACCTGGCTCCGTGGCACACCACAACCGTACGGACGTCTGTGGTGTGCCACGGAAGTGTCCGACGGCGTGAGGTATGCGTCTCGGGCACACCACAAACGTACGTACTTCTGTGGTGTGCCACAAAGGGTGCGGCGCGACGCGGGCGGAGAAGAAGCGGCGGTTCAGGGGCGAAGTGCCGGGTGAGGCAGCGGCGTCCACTTCGGGCGCTCTAGCAGCTCGACCAGTTGCGCGTGGGCCTCGGCGCCGACCATTTCGATGATCTCGTCGCGCAGGTACTGATAGGTGGGCACACCGCCGACGAACGCTTCGTCGGTCTCGGTGCACCACCAATGGAACTCGGCGCCGCCTGGGCCCCAGTCGCGTCGCTTCCATTCGCGCAGCGTCGACGTGACGTAGCCGTGATCGTCGGTGGTCTCCTCCAGGCGCAGCGGAAGTTGCCAGCACACGTCGGGCTTCCAGTCCATCGGCCGCTCGCCGACCTCGAGTGCTGCGATGTGGAACGCGCACCCGGCGCCGCCCTCGAACCCAGGTCGGTTGAGGAAGATGCACGCATCGTCGACCAGGCGAGTTGTGGTGACGCCATCGACGACATCGAAGATGCCGCCCGCCTTGCCCTTCTTCTTGAACTGCCAATGGCGCTTGCTCAGTCGGGCCGACGACTCGACAACCGTCTGTACGTCGGCGTCGTCGATGAAGTGGGCGCCATAGCTGCAGCACCCCTGCGACAACTCTGTGGCGTCTTCATCCAGCACACCCTGGCAGCCGTTGCCGAAAATGCAGCTCCATCGACTGCGCAAGAACGTGGCATCGAACACCCACGTGCGGCGGGTGTGGTTGTCTTCGAAACTGATCCATTCATGAGTGTCGATCGGTACGCTGTCGTTGGGCATCGGTGGCGACGCTAGCAATACGCGGTCAATCAATACACAGCGCCGGAAACAGCGTGCTCGGTAGGCTTGGCGAACCATGGGCACGCCACCACAAACCGCCGATCAGCTTCGAACTGCTTTCCTCGATTACTTCGCAGGAAAGGGTCACGCAGTCATCCCTTCGGCCAGCCTGATTCCGCACGACCCGACGGTGCTGTTCACGGTGGCGGGCATGGTGCCCTTCAAGCCCTATTTCGTCGGCGATGAAGTATCGCCCTTCAGCCGCGCTGTCAGCTCGCAGAAGTGCGCCCGCGCCGGTGGAAAGCACAACGATCTCGACGACGTCGGCCGCACCAAGCGCCACCTCGTGTTCTTCGAGATGCTGGGCAACTTCAGTTTCGGCGACTACTTCAAGAACGAGATCATCCCATGGAGCTGGGAACTGACCACCGAGACTTTCGGCCTCGATGGCGACCGCCTGTGGATCACTGTCCACGAGAGCGACGACGAAGCCGAAGCGATCTGGCACGAGCAGGTCGGCGTGCCGATGAACCGCATCCAGCGCCTGGGCGACAAGGACAACTTCTGGCAGATGGGCGACACCGGCCCGTGCGGCCCCTGCAGCGAGATTCACATCGACCGTGGGCCCTCGTTCGGGCCCGACGGTGGCCCCTTGGTCGACACCCATGGCGACCGCTACATGGAGTTCTGGAACCTGGTGTTCATGCAGTACAACCAGGCGCCCGACGGCAGCCGCACCCTGCTGCCCAAGCCCTCCATCGACACCGGTCTCGGCCTCGAGCGGATGCTGTGCTTGCTGCAGGGCGTGGACGCTGTGTGGGAAACAACTCTCATGCAGCCGCTCATCGACCAGGCCTGTAGCCTCACCGGCCGCAGCTACCGCGCCGGCGATTACGAGGATCGGGACAGCTTTGCGATGCGTGTGCTGGCCGAGCACGCCCGGTCAGCCGCGATGTTGGTCAGCGACGGCGTGTTCCCCAGCAACGAAAACCGCGGGTATGTGCTGCGCCGCATCATCCGTCGCGCCGTTCGCTACGCGTACCTGTTGGGTACCGAGAAGCTGGTCATGCCCACGCTGGTCGATACAGCCGTCGATGTGATGGGTAACGCCTATCCCGACGTGCTGACCAACCGCGACTTCATCGTCAACGTGCTCACGCGTGAGGAAGAGCGCTTCCGTCAGACGCTGAAGACAGGTTTGGTGATCCTGGAAGACGAGCTCATCACGCATACCGATTCGCTGCCCGGGAGTACAGCCTTCCTGTTGCACGACACCTACGGCTTCCCGCTGGAACTGACACAGGAGATTGCCGGCGAGCGTGGTGTGGCTGTCGACAACGCTGGCTTCGAAGTCGAGATGAAGACCCAGCGCGAGCGTGCCAAGGCTGGTCGCAAAGGGACCGCGACCGACGACGATCGGCTGGATGGATACCGCGAGGTTGTGGAGCAGCACGGCGTCACCGACTTCGTTGGGTACAGCGACGAGACGTCGCGGTCAAGCGTGGTGGCTGTGCTTCCGGGCGAAACGCTGGAGGACGGCACCGAAACCGTCGAGATCTTCCTCGACAGCACACCCTTCTACGCCGAGGCCGGCGGTCAGGTGGGCGACACCGGCACCATCCGCACGGACGGCGGAATCGCCCATGTGCTCGACACCACCTATGCGCTACCTGGCCTGCGTCGTCACATCGCCCGCATCGACAGTGGTGAGATCCTCGTTGGCGACAGCGCAACCGCCTCAATCGACGTTGCTCGTCGCGACGCGATTCGTCGCAACCACACCGGCACCCACCTGCTCCACCATGCCCTGCGCAAGGTGCTGGGCGAGCACGTGAAGCAGGCCGGCTCCCTGGTGGGGCCCGAGCGGCTGCGGTTCGACTTCAGTCACTACGAGGCGGTGACGGCCGACGAGATTCGCCAGATCGAAGACATCGCCAACAGCGAGACACTGGCCAACGCTCCGGCCCGCGCCTACGAGACCACCAAGGACGAAGCGACTGCGCTGGGTGCAATCGCCTTCTTCGGCGACAAGTATGGCGACGTCGTCCGGGTGCTCGAAGTCGGCAATTCCATCGAGTTGTGCGGCGGCACGCACGTGCGCGCTGCGGGCGACATTGGCGCCATCAAGGTGATCAACGAAAGCAGCATCGGTAGCAACCTGCGGCGCATCGAAGCCACCACCGGCGAGAACACAGTGAAGTTGCTGCAGCGCGACAGTGCTGCCGTGGCGGAAGCCGCTCGCCTGGTCGGCAGCCCGGCCGACGAACTGGTGGTCGGCGTGCAACGCCGGCTCGACGAGATTCGGTCGCTGAACGAGGAGCTGAAGGTGTTACGCAGCAAACTGGCGACGGGCCGCGCTGGTGAGTTCGCCGCCGCTGCTGTTGATGGCCGCGTCATCACGCGTGTCGATGGGATGAGTCCCATCAATCTACGTGACCTTGCAGTCGCGATTCGGCAGCAGACCGGTGTCGAGATCGTTGTTCTCGGCGGAGTCACTGACACAGGTGGCGTTTCGTTGGTCGCGGCCGTCAAGCCGTCCACCGGCATTGTTGCGGGCGACCTCATCAAGGAGGCGGCGAGGTCCGTCGGTGGTGGCGGTGGCGGTAAGGGCGACATCGCTACTGCTGGCGGCAAGAACCCGGAGGGGCTCGACGAGGCGTTGCGCCTGGCCGGCGCTGCAGCTGAAAAGGCTGTTGCCGGCTGAACATGCGGGCGCTCGGCATCGACCTCGGCTCCAAGCGTATCGGTATCGCGATCAGCGACCGCTCCGGCACCATCGCGTCGCCGTTGACGATGATTCAGCGCTCGGGTTCCCCGCGCCGCGACCACGAAGCCATTCGAAAGCTGGCCATCGAGGAGGAAGTCGAGCTGCTCGTCGTTGGGCTGCCGCTCAACATGAATGGCAGCTCTGGGTCGCAGGCGAAGGCTGCCGTCGCTGAGGCGCGGGCCTTGGCTACGGTGGTAGGCGTGCCGGTCATCACCTTCGACGAGCGCCGTACCACGGTCACAGCGGACAGAGCGCTGATGGAGGCAGGCATCAGCGCGCAGGCGCGGCGCAAGTTGGTCGACAAGGTGGCCGCCGCGGTGATCTTGCAGACGTGGCTGGATTCGCGGGCGGCGCAGCAGTGACTGGAGCAGGTGGATGACGTACGTCGACGATCGCTCGTGGCACCGCGATCCGTGGGATGACGCGGACGTCACCGATGCGCTCGTGGTCGAACGCCCACGTCGGCAGCGGCGGCCGTTCAAGTGGATCATGTGGCTACTGTGCTACCTCGGTCTCGCAGGCATAGTTGCGGTTGGCGTCGCAGGCCTCTGGTACAGCCAGCAGGTGAATCCAAAGGGTGACCCCGGAGCGCCCATCACGTTCACGGTCAGCGCCGAGGACACGCTGGAAACGGTCAGTGAACGGTTGCATGACGAGGGACTGGTGGAGAGCGCCGAGGTCTTCCGGTTCTACGTCGACCACCATGATGGGTTGGTGCTGATTCCGGGTTACTTCCGGCTGCGCCTCGACGACCACATGGGCAACATCATGCGCATCCTGCGAACGCCTCCATCCGAGACGTTCACCAAGGTGACCTTCCCCGAGGGGTACACGTTCGAGAAGATGGGCCGGCGGCTGGAAGAGAAGGTGCCACGCCTTTCTGCAATCGACTTCAACGTTGCGGCGACAGATGGAACCATCAGGTCAACATGGTCGCCGGATGGTGTCGACAGCCTTGAAGGCCTGCTGTTCCCCGACACCTATCAGGTCTCCAACGGTGAGAGCGCCGGCCAGATGATCGGACGCATGGTCAAACTGATGGAACGCGTCGGGCGCCAGGTGAACATCGAGGAACGCTCGCTCGCAGTCGGTCTCGATCCGTACCGGGTACTCATCGTCGCCAGCATGATCGAACGCGAAGCTCGTGTGCCCGAGGACCGTGCAAAGATCGCGCGCGTCATCTACAACCGACTCTATTTCGGGGTACCCCTGGATATCGACGCTGCCTTGTTCTACGGCCAGGACCCTGCGTTGTCGTTCAGTGATGTGAAGGCGCTCGACACGCCGTACAACACATATCTGCACACGGGCCTGCCGCCGACACCGATTGCGAATCCCGGGCGCGCCAGCATCGAGGCGGCGCTCAACCCGGCGGCCAACCCTTCTCAGGGCGACCCGATCTGCGTCGGCCTGGCCAAGGGTGCCCCTTGCGTGTACATGTACTACGTGTTGGCCGACGAGGACGGACGTCACGTGTTCTCCGCGACATTGGAACAGCAAGAGGCGAACATCGAGATCGCTCGACAGAAGGGCCTGCTGTGATCACTGGCGCCACGCGCGTCGCAGCGGTCATCGGCAGCCCGGTACGCCACAGCCTGTCGCCAGCGCTCCACAATGCAGCGTTCGCGCAGCTCGGCCTCGACTGGGTCTACACGGCCTTCGACGTCTCGCATGGGGAGGCACAGGCGGCCCTGGACGCAATGCGCACGTTCCGCCTCGGTGGCCTCTCTGTCACCATGCCCCACAAGGAACTGGTGGCCAGCGCGGTTGATTCGCTCGACCCCGCCGCCGCTGCCTTACGTAGCGTGAACACCGTGGTGCCGCAGGCCGATGGTTCGCTGAAGGGCTACAGCACCGACGGCGCTGGTTTTGTTGCCTCTCTCGCCGCCGCTGGCGTGGTGGTGGCTGGTCGTAACGTGTGCGTGCTGGGGGCCGGTGCAGCTGCCCGGTCCATCATCGACGCACTTGGGCGCGACGGTGCTGCACGCGTTGCAGTCGTCAACCGCACCGCCGCGTCGGCCGAGGCCGCAGCATTGCTGGGAGGCGCTGCCGGCGTCGTCGGCGACATCACAGATGTGGGCGACGCGCACATCGTGATCAATGCCACGTCGGTTGGCATGGGCGGCGACGAGATGCCCTGCGACCCGTCGTGGCTGCGCAGCGGCCAAGTGGTGGCCGACATCGTGTATCACCCACGCGACACGGCGCTGCTGCGCGCCGCTCGGTCTGCGGGGGCGACGGCGGTGGAGGGCCTCGGGATGCTGGTCCACCAAGCTGCGCTGCAACAGCAGCTGTGGCATGGGCATTTCCCCGACGTCGCGGTGATGTCGGCTGCTGCAGAGCAGGAACTGGCCGCGCGCCGTCAGTAGCGCGCCAGTATCCTGCCAAGGATGCTTCGTTACCTGACTGCCGGCGAATCGCACGGGCAAGCGCTTGTCGTCATCATCGAGGGCCTTCCTGCCGGCTTGTCCCTCACGGTGGACGATATTCAGCCCGAGCTCGCTCGACGTCGGCTCGGCTACGGTCGCGGGCCGCGTCAACGGTTCGAGATGGACGAGCTGACGCTCGTGGGCGGCGTTCGTCACGGTCGCACCCTTGGCTCGCCGCTGGCCATCGAGATCAAGAACAGCGAGTGGTTTCGTAGCGACAAGTGGCATGAAGAGATGTCACCGGCGCCCGGTGCAACGAAGGATCCGCTGACGTCGGTTCGTCCAGGCCACGCCGACCTCGTCGGTATGCAGAAGTACGGCTTCACGGATGCGCGCGATGTGCTCGAGCGAGCCTCTGCGCGCGAGACCGCCGCCCGCGTGGCGGCCGGTGCAGTTGCAAAGAAGTTGCTTGCCGAGTTGGGTATGTCGATCATTTCTCACGTCATCCAGATGGGTGCCGCACGTGCCACCGCCGGTCTGCGCCCTCTACCGGCAGACCTGGAAGCAGTCGATGCCGATGAGGTCCGCTGTTTCGATGCCGCCGCCTCGCTGGCAATGATCGAAGAAGTCAAGGCCGCGGCCAAGGACGGCGACTCCCTCGGCGGCGTCGTCGAGGTCTTGGGCTACGGCGTGCCAGTGGGCCTCGGCAGCCACGTGCACTGGGATCGCAAGATCGACGCAGCGCTGGCACAGGCCGTGATGAGCATCCAGGCCGTCAAGGGCGTAGAGATCGGCGACGGGTTCGAGGTTGCCGGCCGCCGAGGCAGCAACGCTCACGACGCCATTGTCTGGGATCCATCGCTCAACGATGGCAAGGGCGACTACCGCCGCCAGAGCTCGCTGGCGGGTGGTACCGAAGGCGGCATCACCACGGGCGAACTGCTGGTGGTGCGCGCTGCGATGAAGCCGCTGGCAACGCTCAACCGGCCGACGCTGAAGACTGTCGACGTGGTCACCAAGGAGGCGACGGTCAGCTTCAAGGAACGCACCGACGTCACCGCCGTCCCGGCCTGCGCTGTGGTCGCCGAGACCATGGTTGCGCTGGTGCTTGCCACCGAGGCGGGACGCAAGTTCGGTGGCGACAGCATCAGCGAGTTCGTGCGCAATGCTCAGTCATTCAAGGCGACGCTGCCGTGAAAGACGTTGCCGTGAAAGACGTTGCCGTGAAAGACGTTGCCGTGAAAGTTCAGCCGTGATCAGGGCCGACGAGCACCTGGTGTTCGTCGGGTTGATGGGCGTCGGGAAGACGACCGTTGCTCGAGTGGTGGCCGATCGGCTGGGCCGTCGAGTGTTCGACAGCGACGCGATCATCGAGAGCCGATACGGCCGTACCGTGCGTGAGATCTTTGTCGACGACGGCGAGGCAGCCTTTCGCGCACTGGAGACCGAGGTGTTGCTGGAAGCATTGGCGTCGGCCGAGCCGTTGGTGATCGCCGGCGCCGGGGGAGTGGTGCTCAGTGAAACCAACCGTACGGCGCTGAAGGAATCGGGCGCGAAGGTCGTGTGGCTCTGTGCTGATCCGGCGACGCTGGTCGATCGCGTGAAGAGCGGCGGGCATCGTCCGCTGTTGGATGGCGACTCAACAGGTACCTTGCAACGCATGTTCAACGAGCGCGAAGCCCTCTATCGCGAGGTTGCCGATGCAATCGTTTTGGTCGACAACCGGTCGGTGAGCGACGTGGTGGAAGCGGTGCTGCGATGATCACGGTTCGGGTGCCGTTGGGTGACCGCAGCTACGACGTGTTGGTGGGTAACGGAGCGCGCAGTGAACTGGCTGCGCTACTGCCGCGCACGGCTCGGCGGGCCGCGGTGGTGACACAGGCAGGCGTTCCGCTCGACGTCGACCCTGGTCTGCCGTTCGAGCGGTTCGAGATCGGTGAAGGCGAGCAGCACAAGTCGTTGACCACCATCGAGTCGCTGAGTCGAGGTTTCGCCCGCATGGGTCTCACGCGCAACGACGTGGTCATCGGTGTCGGCGGAGGAATGGTCACCGACGTTGCCGGTTTTGCAGCGGCCTCATGGCACCGAGGTGTTACGGTCGTGCATGTCAGCACCACGCTGGTCGGCATGATCGACGCGGCGATCGGGGGTAAGACCGGTGTCAACCTGGCCGAGGGCAAGAACCTGGTGGGGGCGTACTGGCAGCCCAGCGGGGTCATCTGCGATCTCGACGCGCTGAGCACGCTGCCGCCTCGTGAGTTGCGCTGCGGTCGCGGCGAGATGGCGAAGTACCACTTCCTCACCGGTGACGATCTGTTGGCGATGGGTGAGGCGGAGCGGATTGCCCGCTGTGTGCAGATCAAGGCCGATGTGGTGGCGAGCGACGAACGTGAAGGCGGCCGCCGAGCGCTGCTCAACTACGGTCATACGCTGGCCCATGCGTTGGAGATCGAGACTGGCTACGCGATGGCCCACGGGGAGGCAGTCGGCATCGGTCTGGTGTACGCCGCTCACCTTGCTCACCAGTTGGGCCGAATCTCTGACGATCGGGTGCAGCAGCACTACGACGTCGTCGGCGGCGCATACGAGTTGAACACGGCCTTGCCGGACGGGTTGTCCGCGCAGCGCATGGTGGAGCTGATGTCGCGTGACAAGAAGGTGCTCGATGGCGGATTGACCTTCGTGCTCGACGGTCCGAACGGTGTCGAAGTCGTCGCCGACGTGCCCGCGGACGCAGCCCTTGCTGCCCTCGCCTCTATGCGGTAGGTCCGCTCCGGCGGTGGTCATGCACTTCACCGAACAATCGGTGGGGAAGCCGTGCTCGGCAACATATCCGGCATGCTGGTGAGATGACACCGCGGATCCAGACAGAGCGATTGCTACTGCGAGAGTGGCGCGAGACCGACAAGGTTCCGTACGGCCTGCTCAATGCGGACGCCGACGTGATGGAGCACTTCCCTTCGGTGCTCACCTCCCTGCAGAGCGATGAGATGGTCGACCGCATGGCGGCCGGCTGGGAGCTGCGCAACTTTGGTCTGTGGGCCGTCGAGCGGAATGACAGTGGCCAATTCATCGGCTTCGTTGGGCTCTCGGCGCCCGGCTTCGAAGTAGCAGGTGTCACGCCGTGCGTCGAGGTTGGCTGGCGCCTGGCCAAGCAACACTGGGGGCACGGATTCGCACCCGAAGCGGCCATCGAGGCCCTGCAGTATGGCTTCGAGAACGTTGCACTGCCCAACGACGAAATAGTCAGCTTCACCACCACCAAGAACCTCAAGTCGCAGCGAGTGATGCAAAAAATCGGGCTGCGGCTCGACCCAGCGAGAGGGTTCGACCACCCACTGACCAAGGGCTGGCGCGGTCAACGGCACGTCGTGTATTGCATTGATCGAGCCACATGGCAGGCGGGCGTGGCACGATAGGGCCGTGGCCATCATCGCCCTGCTTCACGGACCAAATCTGAACCTGCTCGGGCAGCGCGAGCCGAACATCTACGGCAACGCCACGCTCGACGACTACGTCGCTGTCGTGACCGCAGCGGCGGAAGCCTTCGGTCACGCGGTCGAGGCGCTGCAGACCAACCACGAGGGTGTGCTGGTCGACGCCATCCACGTGGCTCGCAACCGAGCCGCCGCCATCATCATCAACCCTGGCGCGTTCACCCATTACGCCTGGGCCATTCACGATGCGTTGGCAGCATTCGAGGGCCCGATCGTCGAGGTGCACATCTCCAACCCCAACGCCCGCGAGCCGTGGCGCCACACCAGCGTGGTCGCCCCGGTGGCGACGGGTTCGATCATGGGGCTGGGCATCCAAGGGTACGAACTGGCAGTACAAGCGGTCGTCGCCAGGCTGGCATGAATCGCGTCGACCGTGTTCGAGAGCGCCTCGCAGGGGCCGAGGTCGAGGCCTTCCTGATCAGCGACCTCACCAACATTCGCTGGCTCACCGGGTTCACCGGCTCGAACGGCTGGGTCGTCATCGGTCCCGATCAGCTCACGCTGGTCACTGACGGCCGATACGGCGATCAGGCGGCACAGCAAATGGCGACCGCCGGCGTCGTGGGGCAGGTGCTCGTCGGCGTGACGGGAGCTGCAACCCAAGCCCACCTCGTGGCGGCCACCCTTCCGTACCGAACCACTGCGTTCGAAGCGGCCCACGTCAGCTATCAGCAGCATGCCACCTGGTCGGCAGCATTCGAATCTGTACTCTTGCCCACCTCGGGCCTCGTCGAGGGGGAACGGCGCACCAAGGACGACGCAGAGATCGAGGCGATGGCAATCGCCTGCCGCATCGCCGACCGAGCGCTCGCGGAGGTCGCGCCCACGCTCGGCGACGGCCTCACCGAGGCCCAGGTGCGCAATCAGCTGGAGATCCGTATGCGCGAGCTGGGCGCTATTGGCCCCAGCTACGAAACGATCGTCGCCACCGGCCCGGTCAACGCAGCACTGCCGCATCACCGGCCCACCGACACGCTGATCGAACTCGGCCACACTGTCATCGTCGACGTCGGCGCGCTCGTCGACGGTTATCACAGCGACATGACCCGCAGCTTCGTGGTCGGTACTCCCACCGCCCTACAGCAAGAGCTCTACGAGTTGGTGCTCGCGGCGCAGGTCGCGGGCGTGGCCGCCGTCGCTCCCGGGCTCACCACCAAAGAGCTCGACGCAGTGTGTCGCGACACCATTGCCGAGGCGGGTTACGGCGACTGGTTCACCCATGGCACCGGTCACGGGGTGGGCCTCTTGATCCATGAAGACCCCTTCGTCAATCGAGCCGGCGAGGCCATATTGCAGGTCGGCGACGTAGTGACCGTCGAGCCGGGCGTCTATCGTGAAGGTTTCGGCGGCATTCGAGTAGAAGACCTGGTGGTTGTCACCAGTGCAGGATGCCGCGTTCTCACTTCATCTCCGAAGGATTCACCGTGCCCGCCATCTCCACCAACGATCTGAAGAACGGCATCACGCTGGAAATCGACAAGGTCCTGTATCAGGTCGTCGAATTCCAGCACGTCAAGCCGGGCAAGGGCGGTGCATTCGTTCGCTCGAAGCTGCGCAACCTGCGCAACGGGGCCGTCATCGACAAGACCTTCAACGCCGGTGTGCGTGTCGAGCAGGCGCTGCTGGACAAGAAGGACATGCAGTTCCTCTACCGCGACGGCGACATGTACGTGTTCATGGACCAGGAGACCTACGACCAGGAGAACGTCGCGCCGACAGCCCTGGGAGATGCGGCCGACTACATGGTCGAGAACTCGGTGGCGCAGATTGCGTTCTACAACGGCGAGATCATCACCGTCGAAATCGCGCCGTCCGTCGAGCTGAGCATCACCGACACCGAGCCTGGCATTCAAGGCGACCGCGTCAGCGGTGCCCGCAAGCCGGCCACGCTGGAGACCGGCAAGATCATCCAGGTCCCGCTGTTCATCAACCCGGGCGACCGGGTGAAGGTCGACACTCGCTCCGGCGAGTACATGACCCGAGTCTGATCGAATGGCCCGCCAGCGCAACCGCGCGCCACGGTCAAACGGCCCCACTGGCCCCGACGACATTCGTACAGACGCCCGCGAGCGGGCGCTGATCCTGCTGTACGAGGCGGAGTCGAAGGGCATCGCCCCCAGCGCCGTACTCGCTGCCCAGATCTCACCCGCCGACGACCTGACCACCTTGCTGGTGGAAGGCGTCGAATCGAATCGAGAGCAGCTCGACGAAGTGATTGCCGCTCATTCCAAGGGCTGGACGCTGCAGCGCATGCCAACGCTCGACCGCAATGTGCTGCGCATCGCTTCCTTCGAGCTGATGTCGCGACCCGATGTCCCTGTGGCGGTGGTGCTCGATGAGGCAGTGGAGTTGGCCAAGCGCTTCAGTACCGACGATTCGGGTCGCTTCGTCAACGGGGTGCTGTCCGCCGTGGTTCCGGTGCTCCGCGCCGAGTGACGGTGACGATCTCGAGGTGTCGGCAAGAATGCACGTCGTGATCGACCAATGGCGGGCCTCGACCAAGGAGCATCTCTCACGCTGGCGAGATCGCTTGCTGCACCAGCTGGGCACTGCCCATGTCGCGGCGTGGTTGGTGTTGCTCGCAGCATTCACCTTCGCGGTGACGTTCGGGACGTTGGGAGTACAGAACCAGCGCAACTTCGGAACCTGGTCGTACGACATGGGCATCTACGACCAGGCCATCTGGCTGACTTCGCGCGGGCACTCGTTCATGTCGGTGCGCGGGATGAACGTGTGGGGTCACCACTTCAATCCGATCCTGCTGTTGTTCGTACCGTTCTATTGGTTCGGCGCTGGGCCGGAGTTCCTGTACGTGGTGCAGGCGGGCGCGCTGGCGCTCGGCGCTGTGCCGATCTACCTGATTGCTCGTGACAAGTTCAAGACGCCGTGGATGGGTCTGGTCTTCGCCGTCGTCTACTTGATGTACGCCCCACTGCAGTGGATCAGCTGGGCGATGTTTCACCCAGAAGCACTGGTGATTGCACCGTTCCTGTTCGCGTGGTGGTTCGCGACGAAACAGCGGTGGGGATGGTTTTTCGCGATGGTGTTGCTCGCGCTGAGCACTCGCGAGGACGCCGCGCTGGCGGTGATCATGATGGGCTTCGTGCTGATGGTGTACTTGCGTCGCTCTCCCGACTATGCGGGGGTGGTGAAGCGCTGCGTCGGAGTGGTGGCTCTCGGAGGGCTGTGGTATCTGGTGTGTTCGAAGGTGATCCTGCCTGCGTTCAACGATGGCAAAGAACCCTTCTACATCACGTACTTCTATGGAAACTATGGCCAGTCCACCCCAGAGATTCTCCGCACGATCGTTCGGCATCCTGACAGAGTGGTCAGTGATGCCGTGCAGCATGATCGGCTGACGTTCTACAAGCAGCTTTCGTGGCCGGTGGGCTGGGTCTATCTTGCGAACCCGCTCGGATTGTTGATGGCCGCACCGCAGATGCTGGCCAGCGTGATCGGGTTGAGTCCCTACGCCCGCATGATCAAATATCAGTACACGTCGGTGATGATCGCCCCGATCATGATCGCCTCGATTCACGGAGCGGCAACGATCTGGCGAATCAAGGCGGTACGAGCGGCACTCGTGGTCTGGCTGTTGGCATGCAGCTACACGACGAACGTGGCATGGTCGCCCTCGGCGCTCAATGAGGCCAGCTACGGCGTCTGGAGCCAGCCACACCCTCGGCACGAGTCACTGCGCACAGCACTTTCGTACATCCCCGACGACGCATCGGTGAGCGCCTCGTACCAACTGCTCCCGCACCTGTCGCATCGCGAGCGCATCTACGACTGGCCGAATCCATTTTGGGCGAGTGTGTGGGGTAACGATGACTGCGCGCACCTGCCAGACCCAACGACGGTCGATTATGTGGCAATCGACCGCACCCAGGTTGGTGCGAACAACCAGGAACTCTTCGACAACATGCTGAAAGCAGGAGGGCCGTTCGAAATCGTCTTCCAGGACGCGAACGTCGTGGTAGCCAAGCGAGTCGGCACTACTCCAGAGGTCGACGTGCAACCGCAAGCAAGTTCTTGCCGCGAGCTGGCCGACCGACACGGTTCTGGATGAACCTGCTCACCGGGACGATCAGTGAGTCGTAAACCCTCGATGAACTGGAATCCAGTTTCGACACGTCGAGGACCCGGTACATGAAGAAGTAGGGGACGACGCCGGCAAGATCCATGTAGTACATGTCCACCAGCTCGAAACCTGCATCGTTGATCACCGAAGTCAGCAGCGTTCTGTCGTATCTCCGAAAGTGCCCGGACTTGAAGTCGAGGCTCCCGTAGAGCGATGGCATGGCGGGCACGAAGACAGCGAGGGTGCCACCTGGGTGCAGCAACTGCAACGCCGTTCGCAGCTCGTCGACATCGTCTCGGATGTGTTCGAGCACGCTGACGTACACAACGGAATCGAACTGTTCGGCACCATCGCGGGCGAGTAACTGTTGCGAGGTGACTTGGCACGCAGTGATCGCTGAGTTGGCTGCGGTTCGCCGCATCAGCTCTGGAAACACGTTGGTAGCGGGCTCGATTGCAACAACCTGTCGGCCATCCGTCGCCAGCTTGGTGGCGATGGCACCGACGCCTGCGCCAACCTCCAGGATGTGTTGGCCCAGGTGCGGACGGAGTTCGTCGCAGATCCAGCTCAGGAAGCGGTCAGCGTCGGCCAGGTTCGAGAGTTCCTCCATTGCTCCGAAAACAGACTCGCCGCCGGTCACCTGTTCACGCAAACGAGGGTTTCGTTGAGCCCACAACGCCTGGTTGGTGCGCATCTCGCGACGGATCCTCCACACCTGGCGCCTCACCGACGGAAGCGCACGAGCGAACGCCCGAATCGCACCGCGGTCTGCGTTGCCCTCATCGGCGTACCGCGGTCGGAAGGTGATCGGAACTTCGTCGACTGCGAATCCATGTGCCTGCACCACCGCGACCATGGCGCTGAAGAAGCCGTAGGACTCGCTCGGCAGCGTCTCCCCGAGCAGCAAGCGGACCACCTCGAGGTCATACACCCGTAACGAGGTCGTCGAGTCACTGACGCCGCGAGCGCCCGTCACCAGCTTCACTGCGGAGTTGCCGAGCCGACTGAGTGCACTTCGGAATACACCTGTCCCCGGCGACGCGCCGCCACGTGCCCAGCGCGATCCGATGGTCAGGCCGCTGCCGCGGGCCATGTGGCTGCGCACCAGCGTCGGAATCTGCCGGGAATCATGCTGTCCGTCGGCGTCGAGCGAAATGACGAGGTCGGCGCCGATCGTCAAGGCCGTGCGGAAGCCATCCAGAAGAGCCGAAGCGAAGTGCTCATCGTGGTCCTGCTGGACGCTGGTCGGGAGACCGAGCTGTTCAGCGAGCGCCAGCAACGAGTCGCGATGATCATCCACGGCACCGAGCAGTAGCGCGCACAGTTCGATCCCGCTCGGAAGCAACGCGCGGCGCGCCTCGTCCAGTTCTGCGAGGACGGGAGCGGCGGTGGAAAATCTGCGCTGGGATGTGAGGACCACGACAACGCGCACCCAGAGAACCTATCCACACCGTGGCTGTGGGAGGGTGCGATGGTAAGGTCAGGCCGACCGTGAAACGGGTCCTGTGAGGCCCGTACGGCAGGAGCGAAGTATGTGTGGCGTCCCTCGGTGTGCTGAATGTCGGCCCCATCCACTGCATGATCGTGCACTGTGCTGCATGAATATGCATTCAAGTTCGACGAACAGGGGCGGCAATCATGCGTGAGGCAGCGCTGGTTCTGGCCGACGGCAGTGTTTTCGAAGGCGAGCTGATCGGTGCCGACCCCGTTGGCGGTGTCGCTGGGGGTGAGGTGGTGTTCAACACCGTGCTCACGGGCTATCAGGAGGTCATCACCGACCCCAGCTATGCCGGGCAGATCATCACCTTCACGTACCCGCACATCGGCAACTACGGCATCAGCGAGGCCGACTTCGAGTCGGTCCGGCCGTTCTGTCGTGGCATCATCGTGCGCGAGATGGCCCGTCGGTACAGCAACCATCGCGCGGAGAGCTCGCTCGACTCGATGCTGCGCAAGTTCGATGTCGCCGGCATCGCCGGCATCGACACCCGCCGCCTCACTCGACTGCTGCGCGATGCCGGCGCCATGCCCGGTGCGTTCGGCACGGCCGACGAGGCGACATTGCGTGCAGCTGCGAACGCGGAGACGGGCACCGACGGCATCGATCTCGTCGCCGAGGTGACGACCGCGCTGCGGTACACGGTTCCGGCGCTGGACGGAGTTCCTCGCGGCATCGTTGCATTCGACTTCGGTATGAAGCGCACGATCGTGCGTCACCTCAGTGGGCTGGGCACCGTCGAGGTGGTCCCGGCTTCGACGACGGCCGCTGATGTGTTGGCACTGCAGCCCGACGGCGTGTTCCTGTCCAACGGCCCGGGCGATCCGGCGATGGTCGGCTACGCCTCGGCGACGATTGCCGAACTGCTCGGTCAGCTGCCTATCTTCGGAATCTGCCTCGGTCATCAACTGCTCAGCCGGGCGCTGGGCGGCGACACGTTCAAGCTGCCCTACGGCCACCACGGTGGCAACCACCCGGTTCGCCACGAGGCCACCGGCCACGTGGAGATCACCAGTCAGAACCACAACTTCTGTGTCGACCCGGCCAGCCTGGAGGGCAAGGTGGAGGTCACGCACCTCAATCTCAACGACTTCACGAACGAAGGAATGCGTGTGCTCGGTGCCCCAGCCTTCAGCGTG
>JBBQMG010000094.1:0-16524 GCA_038328705.1 Acidimicrobiales bacterium
TCCTGCAGCCACAGAGCGATGACCGTCATCGATCTGTGGCTGCAGGAGGACCTGCGCGAGCGCATGAATACGGCATTCGCTGGCCGTCCGGCAGGCGTACAGGTGCTCTGAACTGGTCACCTTCGTCGCCGGTGAATTGCCTCGGCTGCATCCCTGCCGCGCGCAGTGCGCCACCCTAGGATGACCCCTCGTGACGGTCTACGTCCCCGAAGAATTCACTCCCCAAGAAGAAGACGTACTGCGTCGCTACTTCACCAACCTCGACGGTCCCGTGTTCGCGCTCGTGAACCTGCCAGAGGTGGTGAAGGGGGCGCTGTTTGCGCGTTACAGCCGTAGCCCCAAGAGCCTTCGCCGGCTGTTCCTCGACGAGTTCGTCGGCGATCTCGACATTGCCGGCGATGTGTCCGTGGACGCCACCATCGGTCTGGAACGTGCCGAGGAACTGTACGAGAAGGTCTTCTTCGAGTATGGCGACGACTCCGTGGCCCAGCTCGGCGGCGTTCATCTGGCCTGTGAGCAGGCGTCCAACATTCTCACCAAGGTCCTCGAATGGGGCCGCATGATGAGCTACCTCGAGCAGAGCACGCGTTACATCAGCTACGACGCTCGCCTCGGTGGCCGCTACCGGTTCTTCCGCGACCCAGCCCTGCTTTCCAGTCGCTTCGGCACGCGCTATGTCGGCGACATGGACCGCATGTTCGACAGCTACAGCCTGCTGCTCACGCACGTCACCGACCACGTGCGCGCGACGGTGCCCCGCGAACCGAGCGACAGCGACTTCGTGTACCGAATGGCCACGAAGGCCAAGGCACTCGACGCCGTCCGCGGCGTGCTGCCGGCTGCGTCGCTCAGCAACGTCGGCATCTACGGCAGCGGTCAGGCGTTCGAGGCGCTGCTCATCCGCATGCGCGCCCACCCACTTCCCGAGGCGCGTCATTACGCGGACCTGATGCTGCACGAACTGCGCAAGGTCATTCCCAGCTTCCTCAAACGTGTCGACTTGGCAGACCGCGGCGGTCGCTGGAGCCAATACCTGTCGGGTACTCGGGAACGCACCTCGGCACTGGTGGAGTCGCTGTTCGGCGATACCCCCATCGCGCAGGTACCGGGCGTGCAATTGGTCGACTTCGACCCCGACGCCGAGGACAAGCTCCTCGCCGCCATCTGCTATCCGCTCTCGCATCTTCCTGAGAGCCAAGTGGCCGAACGGGTGAAGTCACTCGGGCCCACCGAACGCCTGGCACTGCTGCAGGCGTACATCGGCGACCGCGAGAACCGTCGGCACAAGCCGGGCCGCGCGTTCGAACGCGTCGACTATCGCTTCGATGTGCTCAGCGACTACGGCGCCTTCCGCGACCTGCAACGCCACCGCATGCTCACCATCGAGTGGCAAGCGCTGACGCCGAACCATGGCTACTTGCGTCCGGAACTGGTGGAGGAGGCAGGCATGACCGACGTCTTCGACGACGCCATGGCCCGCTCGGCCTCGCTGTACGACGCACTGAAGGAAGAGTTCCCCCAGCAGGCGCAATACGCGGTCAGCATGGCGTACCGCATGCGCTACACGATGCAGTTCAACGCTCGCGAGGCCGTCCACATGCTGGAACTGCGTTCGTCGCCCCAGGGGCACCCGTCGTACCGACGGATTGCGCTGGAGATGCACCGCCTGATCGACGAGCAAGCCGGCCACCGTTCCATCGCGGCGGCGATGACGCACATGACCACCGAAGCGCCCGAGCTCGAGCGTTTGGCGGCTGAACGACGTGCGGAAGCACGCCGTAGCCAGACATAAGCGGGCGAATTTCGTGCCCGAGCGATGAAAGTGACTGCAGTCACAGTGCCCGCAGGTAGCCTCCGCTGGCGCTCGCCGTAGTATCCCCGGCCTTACACGGGATGACCACTGATACGCGCTGGTAACGACAAGGACCGATGATGGCAGACGACGAAGAGATCCCAACCGAACCAGACGACGAGTTTGAGGAAGTCGGAGAAGAGGCCGACATCGACCCGGCCGAGCTCGATGAAGACGCGCTCGAGGAGGACGCGCTCGAGGAAGACGACGGCTTCGTCGCACTCGACGACGACTTTGTGGCTGCCGACGACGATGAAGACGAGGACGAGGACGACACCAGTGGTCCCGTCCGACGCTCGGTGCCCGCCGGTGAAGAAGAGGACGAGGACGACGACATCATCGCTCCCGACGATGTCGAAGCCGACCTCGACACAATCCTGAAGGATCGTCTCGTCGCCGCCGACGATGACGACGAGAACGAGGACGACGAGCCCGAGGAGAAGGGCGAGGCTGCGGACCGTTTGCAGCCAAAGCGTGCCGATGAGCAATTGTGCCCTACCTGCTTCCTGCTCGTTCGCCAGGGTGCACCCGTGTGCCCAATCGGCGACGACGAGTGCCCCATCTTCAGCTGAGTTGCTGATGACTGCACAGCGCCCGCTCATCGAGAAGGTGCTCGACATCGTGGTGTACGCCCCTGTGGGTCTCGTGCTGCAGCTTCGCTCGGAACTGGACACCTTCGTCGCCAGCGGCCGTACGCAGGTCTCTGAGCGCGTCCAGGTAGCACGTTGGGTCGGGGAGATGGCCGTCACCTATGGGCGCCGCGAGATGGAGAAGCGATTGACTGCCGCGTCGGCTCGCCCACCTGCGGTAGCAACCAATGTGATAATGCCGGTCGTCGAACCACTGGCAGTCGTGGAAGCCCCGAACCTTGGGCCGCCATTCGACGGCTACCAAAGTCTTGCGGCGACCCAGGTGGTGCAACTCATGGGTCGCATGTCTGCCGAGGAGCTAGCCGCCATTCGCACCTACGAAGCCGCCAATCGCGCACGGCGTACGATTCTGGCCAAACTCGACCAACTGCTGGGCGGCGGGTGATGGAGCAAGCCGTGCGCTCGCTGGCGCAGACCGATGCAGCCGACGTTGCGGCGCTCGAGCGTGAAGCGCGGGCGGCGCTGCTGGATCAGCGCGGCGGCCCGGCACATCTGGCCGAGCGGCCGTCTGTGGAAGACTGGGGTGCTCTGACACAGGGTCCTGGCCAGCACGTGTGGGTCGCCACCATTGACGACGTGATCGTGGGCTACCTGCAGTTGCAGATCGTGGGCGACGCCGCCGAAGTGATGCAGGTCTACGTGCACCCCGAGGCGCGAGAGATCGGCTTTGGCGACTGGCTGCTGGAGGCAGCGGTCGCGGCCGCGCGATCAATGGGCTGCACCGTGCTGGAAGGCACCGCACTGCCCGGCGACCGCCAGACCAAGAACCTGTACGAGCGAGCGGGCATCAAAGCCCGCAAGATCACCGTCTCCGTGCCGCTCTAGCGGCCAGTTGTCGGCATCATTCCGCCGAAGTGACGCGGTTTGTCGTATGTGAGCCAGCTCACGGTGCCGGCAGCGCGTCACTTCGCAAATCAGAGGGGTTTTTGACTACTTGCCCTGCCAGTTGGGGGTGCGCTTCTCGATGAAGGCGGTGAGGCCCTCCTTCGTGTCCTCAGAACCCATCACCTTGGCGAACTCTTCGTTGGTCATGCGCTTGAGGGTCTCGTCGTCGCTGTAGGCAGCGGCGAGGACGACCTTGCGGCTGGCCCACACGGCCAGGGGAGCGGACTCGGTGATCTTTCCGGCCAGCGCCATTGCCTCCTCGACGGCCTTGCCCGGCTCGACCAAGCGGCTGATCAGACCGAGCTCGTAGGCACGCGCAGCGGGAATCGGCTCACCGGTGAGAATGGCCTCCATCGCGGCTGCCTGGCCGATGGCACGGGGCAGACGGAACAAGCCGCCGGCGCCGGCGATGAGGTTGCGCTTCACTTCGGCCAGGCCGAAGGCGCTGCGGGTGGTGGCGACCACCAAGTCCGCGGCCAGCACGATCTCGCAGCCACCGGCGGTTGCCAGACCGTCGACTGCAACGATCACCGGCTTGGTGCGCTCGCGGTAGACGAAGCCCGCAAAGCCGCCGCGCTTGGTGTTGAGCCCAGCAGCGTTGCCCGAATTGATGGCCTTCAGGTCGGCACCCGCGCAAAAGACGGGGCGCTCCTGACCCTCGGTGTTCGCAGTGATGATGCCGATCCACACACCTGGGTCGGCTTCCATCTGGTCGATCGCGGCTTCCACGCCTTGCGCCACATCACCGTTGACGGCGTTGCGCGCCTCGGGACGGTTCAGCGTGATGAGCGCGATGCGACCATGGACTTCATACTTCACAATGTCGGACATGGGCCCGACTGTAGGTGTGCGGCGCCGTCGGCGCCGAACCGGCGATCAGGCCTCGTCGGCAGCAGTCTCGACTGCTGCGGCCGGAGCCTCGATCACAACGTCGGCGACCTCGACCGGAGCCTCGATCACAACGTCGGCGACCTCGACCGGAGCCTCGGTCACAACGTCGGCGACCTCGACCGGAGCCTTGGGTGCCGGGGCAGGCTTGGGTGCCTTGGCGGCCGGGGGAGCAGGCGGCTTCGGGGGCAGCTTCTTGGCTGGTGCGCTGGGACGAGTGGGGCGCAAAGGCTTGGGCTGAGCCTTTGCGTCGACGTCGACGCCGAACAGGGCGGCGATCTGCGGCAGCAGCGGGCCAATACGCTTGACCGTTGCCAACAGCTCGTCGTTGACCTGAGCAGGCTTCTCGGTGGGCTGCACCAGGGCACGGATCGGGCTGAAGGCGACGGCCTCCAGCACAGCTACCCAGCGGTCGGGCATGGCGTCAGCGGTGAGGTTGCCCGTGGCCGCTGCGGCCAATTTGCCGGCCAGGTCAGCGGGGAAACGGACGCCGGCCTTCGGTGGCTGCGACGACAGCTTGAGCGCACGCACCACGCGGCCGACACCCATCGCAGCACCTATGTCACCGAACCACAGGCTCAGTTCCTTGTCCTGCTTGGTGATTAGGGCTTCCTTCAGCTTGGCCGAGATCTCGCGGGTGGTCTCGTCACGCGCAACGATGGGGTCTTCACCCGAAGCAACAACGCTGCGCAGATCGCGCAAGTCCAGTTCCTCGAGATCCGCGAGTGCGGCGTCGGCACGGTCGAGCCACTCGGCAACTCGCAACTTCGGTTGCAGCTGCTCGGCGATGGCCAACAGGCCGGCGGCAGGAATCTCTTCCTTGCCTTCCGACTTCAAGCGAGCATTCTGCTCGTTGACTGCCTGGCGGACGGCCGGAACACCCCCCTGCAGGACGCGCTCGGCCACTGCACGCTGTGCCTCGGGCAACTCGGCCAGCACGGCGCTGCGGTGCTTGCGACCGGGCTTGAGGCGCTTGGCCTTCGGGCGCTGGGGCAGCTCGGGCGGGGCCTCGAAGCGGGGCCGGCCCTGCGGACGGTCGCCACCGGGGCGCGGGCCCCGGTCAGGGCGGGGGCCACCGGGACGGTCGCCTGCGGGGCGCGGGCCACGGTCGCCGCCAGGGCCACCGGCGGGGCGGTCGCGGCGGGGGCCGCCGGGACGGTCGCCATCGCGACGCGGTCGGTCGCCACGGTCACGGTCGCCGCCGGGGCGGTCGCCACGGTCACGGCGAGCCTTCGTCTCGATGACAGCCTCGAAGGGCTTGTCGCTACCGATCATCTCCAGCACGCCGGCCTTTTCGGCCTTGGCCTTGCCCTGCGTGACCGAGAGGATGCTGGTGCCATCCATCTCCGTTTCGGCGTCCGCCTTCAGGATCATGCCGATGACGGCGCCCTCGGGAAGCAACGTGCCGTCGAGCACGCCTTTGGGTTTCTGGGCACCTGCAGCTCGCCACGTCCACGTGCCGTCTTGGCGCGCGCTGGTGAGCTCGATTTCGATCCTGCGGGACATAGGCGTCCACGGTATCTGCTGTAAGGCGCTTCGCTTCACGTCGTCATGGATCGGTACCCTCACGCGGTGCCCATTTATGCCCTCGGAGACCGCGTTCCCAACATCCATCCTGATGCCTTCGTGCACCCCGACGCAGTCATCATCGGCGATGTTCACATCGGCCCCGACAGCTCCGTCTGGCCCGGCGCGGTGCTGCGCGGCGACGATGGCTACATCACCATCGGAGCCCGTACCAGCGTGCAGGACAACTGCGTGCTGCACACGACTGCCGAGCGGCCAACGGTGGTCGGCGACGACTGCGTCATCGGGCACATGGTCCACCTCGAAGCCTGCACCATCGAATCGGGCTGCCTCGTCGGCAACGGCAGCATCGTGATGCACCGGGCCATGGTGCGCACGGGCGCCATCGTCGCCGCCAACGCAGTCGTGCTCAACGACACCGAAGTGCCCGGCGGCTCGTTGGCCGTCGGCACCCCGGCAGTCATCAAGAGCGGGCGCGCCCGGCAGAGCGACATCGACATGGGTGTCGCGTCGTACGTCGCCAGGACTGCTCGGTACAAGGTGGAACTGCGTCGGCTCGACTGATGCGCCAACTTGTGGTCACCGTTGATGAGGCCGACGTCGAACTCGCCAGCGACGCGCTGTGGGGGCTGGGCGTCGTGGCCGTGGAGGAGCGGGCAGGCATCGACGGGCACGTCGAGTTGTGGACATCGATCGGCAACGAAGCGCTCGACAGTGACGTGCTGTTGCCGCAGCCGTGGCCGTTCCGATTCGTCGAGGTCGACGAGTCCGTCTCCGACACGTGGCGGCAGTTCGCCGAGCCCGTATGGGTGGAAGCCGACCTTGTCGTACGACCCGCGTGGGTGCCGTTCGAGACGCCGCTCGGCGTGACGGTGCTGCACATCGAGCCAGGTGCCACCTTCGGCATGGGCGATCACCCCACCACGATTCTGTCGCTGCGCGCCATCCGTCAACTGATGCAGCCCGGCAGCACGGTGCTCGACGTGGGGTGCGGGTCGGGCGTACTGGCGATCGGGGCATGTGTCTTCGGGGCTGGGTCTGCAGTGGCTGTGGACATCGCACCTGCCGCCGTCTCGGTCACCATTGCGAACGCGCACGCCAACGGTGTTGCCGAACGTATCGAGGTCAGCACCACCGACCTGGCGGACGTGGATGGCACTTACGACCTGGTCGTGGCCAACATCCTGGCGCCGACGCTGATTGCGCTTGCCGGCGACCTGCGGCGGGTTCTTGCGCCCGGGGGAGCGCTGGTGATCAGCGGCATCCTGACAGCTGCGCACGGGCACGTTCTGGCCGCACTGGAGCCGCTGCGCGTCGTCGCCGCGGACGAGATGGACGGTTGGGCCGCCGTCACCCTTCGCTGAGCAGCGCCTCCACGGCGGTACGAAGCGGTATCGAGGGGACGGCACCGGCAGCGGTGGTGCACAGCGCGCCAGCGGCGGATGCGAATCTCAGTGCTGCGGGCAAGTCGTCGCCAGCGGCCAGCCGGGCGCACAGCGAACCGCTGAAGGTGTCGCCTGCACCGGTGGTGTCGACGGGCACGACGGAGAACGGCTCGACGCGAACAACAGCACCATCGGAGGTATGTAGCGCCGCACCGCGACTACCCATGGTGACAACGACCGCGCCGGCACCCAACGCCAGGAGGTGTGCAACGCCGCCCAGCAGGTCGACCTCGTGCTCGTTGGGCACGAGGATGTCGCACCACTGCAGAATGCTTGCGTCGATGGGCTGCACCGGGGCTGGGTTGAGCACCGTCACCGCACCTGCTGCGCGGCCGGAGCGCAGCGCCCGCTCCACGGCCGGCAGCGGAACTTCCAGCTGGGTCAGCACCACGCGTGAGGATGGCAGCTCGGTTGCAGTGACCGTGCCGTTCGCGCCCGCGACCACGATGATCGAGTTCTCGCCAGTGGCCGCCACGCCGATCAACGCCCGCCCAGTCGCAACGGGCACCGTGGTCACATGTGTTGAGTCGATGCCGTCAACGAGCATCACGGCGCGCAGTGTGGCGGCCGCACTGTCCTCTCCTAGGGCACCGACGAAGGCGACCGAGGCCCCTGCTCGAGCGGCCGCGACCGCCTGGTTCAGCCCCTTGCCACCTGGGTACTCGGCGAAGCTGCTGCCTGGAACCGTCTCGCCAGGCGCAGGCAGCCGATCGACAGTCGCCACCAGATCGAGATTGGCGCTGCCCACCACGCACACGTCGAAGGTCACGCCCGCATCTCCCAGATACGGTCGTCGCCCTCGATGCGAAGCACCTCATCAAGCCCCAACGCATCACACGCCTCCAATTGATCCGGGCAGTGCGTATTCGTCTGCCACCAGAGTCGTGGAAACGCAAATGGCTCGCTGCGCAGCCACGACATGCACGCGCCGATGAGGTCGACGGCGGGCCGGTCGTGTAGCCACCCGCGCACCACTGCGTCCCGAGCATCGACAGACAAGCCGCCGGCATCCAAGTTGCGAGTCCTCAGCGCCGCCAACAGCGGCCGCACATAGATGCAGCCCTGCACCGTGCCGTCGATCAGGACGCTGTAGGCAAGCGCGATTCGTTCGGTCTGCTCGAGGTCGTGGCGGATCAGATCGTCGAGGTCCTCCTCGATCGCGAAAGTTTCGGTGGGCCAGTCCTGCCCGCTCCATGCCCGCAGCAGCGGAATGTCGCGCATCACTGCCGCGTAGTCCGGCTCGACCAGAGCAGGCGTCAGCGGGATGAATGTCAAGCCGCCGCTGTCCACGCGTGCCGGCAGTGAGGTGGGCAGCCACTCGTTCATGATGCGGTGGACAGTAGGGGGGTGGCGTCGAGAGTGTCCAGCGATGGCAGGTAGGTACGAACGGCGTCGCGTCGGAAGGCTGTGCAGAAGTCCGGCCGGAAGAAGCGGGCGCCCTCGCGCACCACGTAGTTGAGGATGAAGAAGCGGTACGACTCGGGCAGGAACATGACCTCGTCGTCCGACATCGGAAACACCTGGCGGTACGAGCGCAAGAACTCCAAGAACGTCGGCTCCACCAGGGTGTGGGGCCCGTACGTGAACCGTGTGCGGTCGCCGGTGCGGCTCGAGACACGGGACAGAAAGTAGAAGTCCAGTACCCGCGGCTCGATGCGAAACCAGTCGTAGTCCCACCGGCTGAACAGCCGAAAGGATCCATTCGGATCGGCAGGATCAGTGGCGACGGAGAAGTTGCCGAGGTTCCAATCGATCAGTACAGGGATCTTCGGCCACTCGTCGTAACCGACCTCGATCAGACGCTCGAGAAAGCGGTGGGTGTGTTTCCACAGCACACCGATCGATTCGGGCGGCAGCCCGAAGTTGCGGGGCGCAAACGGGCTCTCGAGCAGGTCGAGCAAGTGGATCGCATCGCTCTTCACTGTCTTTGAGCCGGCAGGGATCTTGGGTGCAAGATCCGTACAGGCGAGGTGAAACTCGGCGATCTCGCGACCCAGGTTGTGAACCTGATCGATCGACAAGATGCGCGGCAGGTGCTCGCGACGGGGCACATCGTCGTAGAAGACAGCCCACATCTTCTGGTCGTACCAAGTAAAGATGCGTCCGTCTTTGCGGCGCCACACTTCGGCAAGCATGCCGCTGAAGCGGGTCTCCTCCAGCAGCCTTGCGCAGCGGTTCAACCGGTCGTGGTCCTCATAGAACAGGAAGTACGACCCGTACGAACTGACCTTGCCCACCACGGTGCTGCCATCGTCGAGATGCAACCGATAGACGCGGTTGGTGGAGACGTTGGCGCTGACCTCATCAGCGCGGACGATGGTGCGTTCGTCGCCGTACTCGGCCCACGCCGCAGAGATCGCTGTGCGGTGGGGCGGCGAGCCGGTCATGCCCGGCATCGTAGAGCCGAAACGTGAGACGGATCGTGAAACGGCCGTCAGATGACGTTGCGAGCGCGTACGCCGATGGGCGCGATGAGACGGAAGCCGGCTGCATGCCGTTCGTCTTCGCTCTCGCCACCCCAATACCCGTACTCGTGATTCGATCGGGCAAAGGAACGGCACGTGCCGTTGACCTGGCAGCTGCCGCACACATCACGGGCGCTGCTTTCGCGGCGCTCGCGTGCTTGCGGACGTTCGGCGGGCGGTGGGAAGAACAGATGCGTCAGCCCTCGACAGGCTGCATCGTTCATCCACCGATCGTCGGTGATGACTCGTTGGACGAAGAAATCGACCGCTGCCATGGAACCCCCTGATTCATCCCGGCGAAGTACTTGCACTGAGCAAGTAGTCACAGGATACGCGATCGAAACGCTCCCGTAAAGAGCTGTTCGCGAATTTCAGGAAAGAAGGTGCCGAATGCCCGCCGCAAACCGGTCGACATCGTCCTGTGTGGTGTCCCAGGCGGTCATCCAGCGCACCTGGTTGCGGCTGACATCCCAATCCCAGAAGAAGCACCAATCACACAGCGGGGCGATCGCCGCCGCCGGAATCACCGGGAAAAGGCTGTTGACCTGCGGTGCGTGGTCGTACTGCACACCGGCGATGTCGCGGGTGGCCTCGTACAACCGCGTTGCCATCTCATTGGAATGGCCAGCACCACGAATCCACAGGTCGTTGGCCAGCAAGGCGTTGAATTGCGCCGCGACGAAGCGCATCTTGGAGGGCAGTTGGTTGACCATCTTGCGCACGAACTTGGCGCGTGTGGCCAGCGCCGGGTTGAGGTAGACGACCGCCTCGCCACCGATCAGGCCAGCTTTGGTGCCACCGAAGCTGACGATGTCGACGCCGGCATCCACGGTGAAGCTGCGCAGCGCAGCGACAGTGCCTCCCAATGCTGCGGTCGCGTTGGCGATACGTGCACCGTCGAGGTGCACCACCATGCCCATACGGTGCGCTGTGTCGCACAGGGCGGCCACCTCATCGGCCGTGTACAGCGTGCCCAGTTCGGTGCTCTGCGTGATACTGACCACACCTGGCTGAGCGTGGTGTTGCACCCCTTGGAAGTGTGCCAGACCCTCCAGTTGCTCGGGGACCAACTTGGCGGTCGGGGCAGGCAGCGTCAGCAGTTTGGCGCCGAGCGCGCGTTCAGGCGCGCCGGCCTCATCGACCGCAATGTGCGCCCACTCGCTACACACGACGCAATCGGCCGGATGCACCATCGTGGCCAGCGCCATCACGTTGGCGCCCGTGCCGTTCCACACCAGGAACGCTTCGCTGGTGGGCCCGAACAGCTCGCGGAACCGGCCTTCGGCCTCCTCGGTCCACTTGTCGCTGCCGTAAGCAAGTGCGTGGCCATCGTTGGCGGCGACCACCGCCGTCACCACCTCCGGATGGGCACCCGCCGCGTTGTCGCTGGCAAAGGCCCGCGTGGGGGAAGGGGGCATGGTGGCAGCACGAGAATTGATCATCGTTCGCCATTCTGCCTGGCGTACCGTCGCGTCCCATGACGTTGGACCATCTCTCGCTGCTCGCCACCGACATCGAAGCCTTCGCAGTCGCCTTGGAAGAGGGCTCACCAGAGTCGGAGATTGCCGGTTGCCCAGGATGGGCGCTGCCAGCGCTGGGCGCGCACCTCGGGGGAGTGCACCGGTGGGCGCGCACCGCCATTCTCACCGGCGCTGCTCCGCAACTCGATCCAGCAGACGACCCGGCGCCGGCAGACCTGGCTGGCATCGCCGCGTGGGTTCGCGACGGGGGAGAGCGACTGCTCACCACCCTCGGATTGATGGACCCGCAACAGCCGACCTGGCATCCGTTCCCTGGGGAGCCCAAGGTTGCCGGGCTGTGGATGCGACGTCAGGCCCAGGAGGCGTCGGTTCACCGGTGGGACGCAGAACGCGCCATCGGACTTGTGCCGACCATCGAGACGACGTTCGCGGCGGATGGCATCGACGAGTACTGGACGGTGATGTTGCCACGACTGATCTCTCGCGAGAACCTGACCGTGCCGACATCAGTGTTCGCGACCTCGACCACGGACACGAACGAGCGATGGATCGTCGACGGCTATTCCGGCGCAGTGCTGTTGGCAGCAGTAGGAGTGCAGCCCGAGGCCGAACTGCGTGGGACCGCGCTCGACGTGTTGCTGCAAATTTGGGGTCGCCCTGTTGTCGACGGCGCCGTCCAGGTGACAGGCGACCCTGCGGTAGCTGGGGAGTGGATGGCGCTCGGCGGCGCCTGAGCTAGTGCTCTGACCATATTGGTTGGTGGGTCGCGTCCTGCCGACTGCTGCTGCCGGCTCTTCTGGGTGTGCTGCGTCCCGGACTGCGGAACTGACAACACCCAGATCGAGCTATGGGACCATCGCTGCCCAGAAAGTCCTTGCGCACACAAATGGGTGCATTCCGTCTCGGTTGGCGGACTTGGTGTCCGACGGTCCAGAAATGGCGTCACACAGCGGCCGAACGTTCGTGGTCAGAGCACTAGCCGCTCGCTGATTCTTCCTTGAGACGAATCGGCCCGAAGCGGCCGGCCTTGAGACCCGTCTTGCCGTCGTAGAAGGCCCGCATGCGATCCATGTCGGCAACCACGTCACCTGTGACGTGGATCGCTGGACCGAAGCCGCCAGTGCGCGTCGATCTGTCCACGAACGCGAGCACGATCGGCACTTCCGCCTGCTCGGCGATGCGATAGAAGCCGGACTTCCAGAAGTCGGTACGCGAGCGAGTGCCCTCGGCCGGCACGACGAGAGCGAGCCTGTCGTGGGTCTCGAATTCCGCAACGAGCGAGGCCACCATGCCGCCCGGAGCGTCGCGATCGACGGCAACGCCACCGAGCCACCTCATGATCGGCCCCATCGGCCCCTTGAACAGCGAGCGCTTCCCCAACCACGAGATCTCGATGCCGCTGACCCGTGCTAGCGCCAACGTCATCGGGAAGTCCCAGTTCGTCGAATGAGGCGCGGCGATCATCACGCACTTCGCTGGCACTGGTTCGTCACGGGCGACCGCCTCGAAGCGCCAAAGGAACAACCAGAAGCGCGCCAACAGGGAAGTCATGCCGCGCAACCTATCGGTGCGCCGTGGGCAGCGGCGGTCAGGCGCCGAAGCGGGTGACGATGACGCGGCCGTTGCGTTCGCCGGCGCTGGCTGCCAGGTCCGCGACCACCATGGAGCGTTGCAACCAGCGGTCGTAGCCGTCGAACCGCGGTTGGTACGGCGAACGGCCGTGAACTGCGACGTTGTTGTCGACCACCAAGAGATCGCCGGCCTGCAGCGCCACGCCGGCGTGTTGTGCCTCGACAGCGGTAGAGAGCGCCCGCAAAGCCTCGTCGGCTTCCTCATCGATGCCGACCATGAGGTCGGCGTCGAACACCATCGTCGGGCGTGTGCGCTCGCCACGCAGCACGGGCATCGGCGGGCCGAGCACGTTCGAGCGACCGTGCAGATAGCTCTCGTCGACGGCGGTACGGAATCGGGGCTGGAACAGCGTGTCGACGACGCGTTCGCTGAGGTTGGGCAGCACCTCGAAGATGGAGGAGAGCGTCGTGAACGCGTTCTCATCGCCGCGTAGGCACAGCAGGAGCAAGTACTTCGGACGATGCGGGTGGAACGCAGCTTCGGTGTGGAACATCAACTGCACCTTCGACGAGGTGCTGACCTGGCGGTCGGCGTTCGACTTCGTCGGCACCAGGTTCTGGATGAGGTCGCCACCGTGCTCGGGCAGGTAGCCCACCAGCTGGCCGAGGCGGCGCGCCACGGTGAGCAGGGTGAATTCACTGACCAGCGGCTTGTCGTACGGTGCAGTCGGCGAATCAGGCGTCAGCGGCAGCTCACCCACTGGCAGACCGCGCAGGACGATGGCGCCGGCTTGCGGGGGAGAGTCGGTGAAGTCGACGAGCGCATCATGGATCACAGCCGGCATCACCCGTGCAGCGTGACCCGCAGCGGTGACGAAGGCTTCGTTGCCGAACGGTCCGGCGGGCACAGCGAGCGTGGGCCACACGGGCGATTCGACAACGGCTGGCGATGCGTGCTGAGTCAGCGTGATCAATTTCGTTCCCTTGCACCCTTCGACCGATTGGAGTATACGTTCCAAGTGTAGCGGCGTTCGGAACATTCGAGTCAAACCATGTCGAGGAAGTACTGTGTCGCCTCGTGGAAGTGGCAGAACGCATTGGTCGAGCAAACATCTCGCTGACGCCGGCCGAGCGACGCGTCGCCGAGGTCGTTCTCGAGCAGCCGCAGTTGGTCGCCTTCGGAACCGTGGCGGATCTGGCAGAGGCAGCCGGTTCGGGAGCAGCCACCGTCGTGCGCTTGGCGGGCAAGCTGGGCTTCGACGGGTTCACCGGGCTGCAGGCGTCGGTGCAGCATGCACTCGCCGGTCAGCTGCGCCCCGCCGCCGAGCGCATCCGCGAGCCGGCGGCCACCGACGCCATTGGCCGCCACCTACAGCTGGAGATCGACAACGTCGCCACCACGTTGCGTTCACTCGACGGGGAAGTGCTGGCCGACGTTGTTGCGCACCTGGCAGCCCATTCCAGGCGAGTGTTCGTCCTGTCGGGCGACGCCTCGTCAGGGGTTGCGCAGCAACTGGTTGCCGACCTTCGTGCCCTGCGCGACGACGTCATGCTGCTGAACGGCAACGACGTGGCCGTGCGCCGCACGGTCGCCCAGTTGCGGCCGACCGACGTGGTGATGACCATCGACCTGCGGCGCTACGACCGCTGGGTCGTCGAGGCGGCGCGGGATGCGCAGGCCAGGGGAGTGTGGTGTGTCGCGGTCACCGACAGCCTGCTGTCCCCGCTGGCAGGTTTGGCCGACCGAACACTGACCGTCGCTGCCGCCGGTGGTGGCCCGTTCGACAGTCACGTCGGCACGCTGGCACTTATCAATGTCCTGGTGGCCGGCGTGGCCGATCGTCTCCGCCGTGAAGCCACCGAGCGACTCGACCGAGTCGAAGCTGCGTGGCAAGCCGGCGGAGCATTGACCGATCGCTAGCTCGTCCTCCATCTATACTTTCGTCATGACGAAAGTCGAGCCTGAGCCCAGTGAGCAGCGGTCGCGGTGCATGCGGTGCCGTCGAGTGCTACCAGTACAGAAGATGGGCAGGCCGAGGGTTTTCTGCTCGCACGCCTGTCGCCAGTGGAATTGGGTCGAGAAACAACGAGCCGACGAGCTGCAGCTCAGCGAATCGGAACTGATCGTCGCGAAGGACGAACTCGACCAACTCCATGACGAGCTGTACGTCCTGGCGTGTGCAGTGAACGATGCCGAGAAAGACAGAGCGGCGGCCGGTAAGAACCCGACAGCCAAGGAGCTGCAAGAAACCCTCGACTGGCTACTGGATGCCGCACGACCGTTGAGGGACAGAGAGCTGGGTAACAAGTAGCGGCAGAGTCCGAACCTTCAACCAGCAACGCCCATAATCATCGTTATGTCAGCTACGGGTGGGAATTCATCTCGTGCGGAACCTGATCGCTGCCGCGATTCGGTCCTCCCCCGCACTCGCGCGCTCATAGAGGTGGTCGGCCATTCGGCGACGCAGGTCACGCTTGATCGGCCGACGGACAGCGTCGCGAACATTTCCGTCCATCGTCCTAACGAGGCCGCATCGGTGAAACCCCTGTAGCCGATGATGCCTGGACGCGCAGCCGACCGCGTCGTACGATCTGCGCAGCGGGCCGAATGAAGGAGAGTATCATGCTCCACCGAAGTCGGCACCTCCGGCGAACCATCCCCACCTTCACTGTCAGCGCCTGCCTGGCACTGGCGTGCATCGCACTGCCATTCGGCGTCGTCACCACCACCGCTGCCAGACCGACCGGAGCTGCTACCGCGTCAGACGTGTTTGCCAAACGCGGCGACAACTCGCTGCGTGTGTTGCACGTTCAGCAGCTACTCATCGCAGCCGGTATCGCGGTCCGCGGCGGCGCCGATGGTGCCTTCGGCCCGGGCACCGAGACCGCGGTGAAGCAATATCAGGGCCAACGTGGGCTACCCGTCAACGGAGTGGTCGACGCGCCCACAGCGATCACGTTGGGAATCCTGCCCCCCATGGCGATTCTGGCCCAGGGTTCGAGCGGAAAGTCGGTCAAGAAGCTGCAGCAGCAGTTGATGGCGCTGAGCATCACCGTGCGTGGTGGCGCCGATGGCGCCTTCGGTTCGAGCACATCGAAGGCAGTGCAAGAATTTCAGCGCAGCCGCAACCTGAGCGCGACGGGCGTGGCGGATGCTGCCACGGCGGCGATTTTGACCGAGGCCGCTGACACAGCGGCGACATCGACACCAGCGACACCGGCCGCAACAGCGACGGACCAATTGGCGTCGTTCCCTGTTCCTGCCACCTGTCGCTTCTGGGACACGTGGGGTGCCCCTCGAAGCGGCGGGCGCAAGCACGAGGGTGTCGACATCGCTGCGGCCAGCGGTACTGCGATCTTTGCGGTGCAAGACGGCAGGATCAGCAGGCGGCAAGATGACCACAAGGGCTCGCGCGGCGGCAACGCGATCTGGCTCACTGCCGCCAACGGCACCTACTACTTCTACGGCCACCTCAGCTCGTTCGCCAAGGGCGTGGGAGTCGGCAGTCCAGTGCGCGCCGGCGACGTCATTGGCTACGTCGGGTCAACGGGCAATGCCCTGATCCCACACCTGCACCTGGAGATTCATCCCGGTGGCGGCCGCCCGGTGAACCCGTACCCGATCCTGAAGGCAGCCAGCGACTGCTAGTGCTCTGACCATGCTGGTTGGTAGGTCGCGTCCTGCCGACTGCTGCTGCCGGCTCTTCTGGGCGTGCTGCGTCCCGGACTGCGGAACTGACAACACCCAGAACGAGCTATG
>JBBQMG010000095.1:0-16498 GCA_038328705.1 Acidimicrobiales bacterium
CCGGAAGTCGTTGGCCTGCAGCAGCATGTAGCTGAACTCGGTGTACGAGATGCCGTGTTCGCTCTCGATTCGACTTCGCACCGAGTCCTTGGCGGTCATCTGGTTGACCGTGAAGTGTTTGCCAACGTCGCGGAGGAACTCGAGCATCGAGATCGAGGCGGTCCAGTCGGCATTGTTCACCAGCGTTGCCTGGAACGGCCCTGGCTCGAAGTCGAGCAGCTTGCTGAGTTGATCCTTGATGCAATCCACGTTGTGGCGCAACGTGGATTCGTCGAGCAGAGTGCGTTCCTCGCTTCTCCCCCCAGGGTCGCCGCTCAGGCCGGTGGCTCCGCCCGCCAGCGGAAACGGCCGGTGACCGGCCAGCTGAAAGCGCCGCATGAACAGCTGGCCCACCAGGTGACCGACGTGCAGCGAATCCGCCGTGGGGTCGAAGCCGATGTAGAGCCCGATCGGCCCTTGCGCCAACCGTCCGCGCAGCGCGGCCAGGTCGGTGGTGTCGTGGACCAAGCCACGCGCGTGCAGGTCGTCGAGCAGATCCATATGGCAACCATGTTGCCAGCTCCGGTGACGCAACGCCGCCTCAGTAACGTGCAGCACGTGCCTGATCTGTCAGTACTGCAGTTGCGCTTCCACCAGTTCGGCCGGACAACAGCCGCACGGGCGCCGCTGTACTCACGGCTCTCTGGCGCAATTGCTGACGATCCCTACGTCGTAGCCCTACTCACCTCGGCACCCGAGCAGCAGCGGATACCTGTGTTGTTGTTCGCCGCAGTTCACTCGCTGCTGCTGGCCGACGAGGGGCCGGAGCTTGCCGCGTACTACCCGAACCTGGCCGCCACTCCCCTGACATCGGACCCGTACCCCACGTTCCGCAGCTTCGTGTTCGATCACGAGCAATCCCTTCGCGACCTGATCTCCCAACGGAGCACGCAAACCAACGAGGTTGGTCGTTGTGCCAGCTTCCTGCCGGCACTGGGCCTGGTTGCCGACGAATGCGGACCGCTCGCACTCGTCGACGTTGGCACCAGCGGCGGTCTCAATCTGCTGCTCGACCGCTACAGCTACCACTACCTCCCGGGCGGCACTGTCGGCGTGCCGTCAGAGGTCAACCTCACCTGCGCCACACGCGGCCACGTGCCGGTGCCCTCCGGCGTGCCTCCTATCGCAGCGGCCATCGGCATCGACCGCGACCCCATCGACGTGAGCGACGATGAAGCGGCACGCTGGCTTGAGGCGTGTGTCTGGCCCGACCAACTCGAGCGCTTCGAACGGCTGGTCGCGGCGATCGCCATCGCCCGTAGCGATCCGCCGGATGTGCGCGTCGGCGACGCGATCGAAAATCTCGCCCCCACCATCGAGGAAGCCGCGCTGAGAGGTCACCCCGTTGTCACCACCAGCTGGGTGCTGAACTACCTCACCGGCGAGCAACGAACTCGATACGTGGACACGCTCGACACCATCGGCGGCACCCGCGATCTTTCATGGGTCATCGCCGAAAGCCCGGAGGTGACGCCGGAGCTGCCGGTGCCGAGCAACGAAAGCGACAGGCACTTGACGGTGCTCTCACTTGTGACATGGCGCAACGGTCAGCGAACAGCACGCCGACTGGCAACGACACACCCGCATGGCTTCTGGATGCACTGGGAATGAGACGTGGGGTGCCATCCACGGACGTTCGACAAGCGCTCGGCCCAGCAGGTCAACCGTGCGCTTCCAGACGCCACGACGCGGTGAGCACTAGGCGGAACCGGCCTCAGCCGATGCGATCGAGACGAAGTGGAGCGTCGCGCTCGTCGAGGCGACGTTTCAGCATCACCAGTCGAGTGTCGAGGTTGTCGCGGAAACCGGGGAGTTCCAATGAGCGATCGAGCCTGAGCTCCTTGTTGGCAAACTCTGTCTGACCGGTCTGCACGTGGCGCTGCAACACTGACCACAGGATTCGACCGGCGACGCCCCGAATGAGGTACTCGCCGTCGAGGAAGATGCTGCCATCCTCGGCAAAGAAGTGAATGTGGGTCTCACCGCTCAATGTTGCCGGCGCAGCGAGCGATGCCTGCCCCGCTCGCTCGGTCATCTCCGCGTGGGACCGCTCGACATCGACCATCTGCGCGAGCAACGCTGCCACCACTGTGAGGACCGACTCGTCCTCCTCCTCGAAGGCGAGGGAGAGCGGGCTTTCGACGACGAGCACGCCGACCAACTCACCCCGAACCATGGCAGGCACCGCGATCCTGCTCTGCGCATCGAGCAGCGTTGGCAACGGCACATCGATGCCAACGGACCGATGCCGTCGCTCGAACGACTGACGCACAGAACGCGAGTACTTGTTGATGTGTCGAAGCTGGCCGGCCCTCACCGGCCGGCAGTGTCGGCCGCCGCGCCGGCCACGCCCTCGCCCACCTCGACCTCTGAGCCCACGCCCTCGTACGGGAACCCGTGACTGGCGATCGCGAACAACCGCGTTCCCGCTTCGCCGAGCAGCATGACCGACGAGTGTCGGTGACCCAACAGATCGTCGAGCACCGCCAGCGCCACATCAATGAGGCTCTCGAGGTCTGCGCAACGGCTCATCCTCGACGCCAGTTCAGCCGACGCAGCAAGCATCATCGAATGATCGTGGGCCCGGTCGTCGACAGGACGAGGAGCCTCGTAGACCACCTCGATCTCCTCGACATGAAGGACGTCGGCGGATCGCAGCCGAAAGATGTCATGCATGCCGGCCAGCGCGGCCACCTTGTCGACGTCGTCGCGCAACCGCTCGAACACAGGACCGCGACGATCCGTTCGTTCGTAGCGGATAGCCAGGCGGTACTCGGAGAAGCTGACGGGGTCCAGGAGGCTCAGCGAGGCACGCGGGTTCTCGGCGAGGTTGCGTGAGGTCTTCGACATGAACTGATTCGGGAGAGCGACGCGTTCTCCGTCGACCTGGTGCACGGCCGAGAGATAGGTGATGTTGGGAAGACCGGCAGCATTCACCGGGCGATCACGGCAGGGACGCGGCCATCGAAGCACCTCCTCAATGCCGCATGTAAACTCGGTCGTCACACGCCGGCTCCGCCGAGAGGGGGGCGCCAGCAGATGGGCCTGGCGTCTGGTCGAACGTCGCCTCGACTTCCACGATGCACGCGACCACACTGCGCTCGGACCAGGGTCGGATCACCGCGAGCTGATCGCCATCAGTCCTGTGAATGTCGTTGGTGAGGTCGCTGGAGTACTGCACCCGCTTGGCCTCGTCGACCTCGTTGACCGGCTGCAGATGCACGACGCGTCCCTTCAGCTGTACGGAACTCAAGTTGGGCACAGAGGCAGCCGTGATCGCAACGGGGGCATTCGGCTGCAGGTTGTCGAGCGTGGTTGCGTCGTCGGCGTCGACCAGCAATCTCACGCGCACTGGTTCGCCGTCCATCACCGTCAGGCCATATCCGCGCGAGGCGTGCGGCCGCCCGGTCGAGTCCGCGCCCCCACCAACAATGCGCAGCCGGAGTGGAGCATTCGGATCAGCGCCTCGTCGAACACGCTCCCCATCTCCTTCGTACAGCGTTGGCTCCCGCAGGTAGCGGTTTCTTAGCAATTGCGTACTGACTTCTTCGGAGCGACGTGCTGCCACATCAGCGCACGATTGGCGGCGTCGCCACGAGCGACCCGACCAACACAAGAAGGAGGCACAAATGACCATCCTCGAACCCTCCACCACGCAGCGCCTACGCCCGGTGGCCTTCGACCTCTACCGCGACATTCACAAGGCCATCTGCATCGAACTTTTCGCAGCGGTTGGTGAAGCAGGTCGTCTCGATCCCGCCGATGAGTGCGGCGTGGCCGCACTCGGCGACCAGGTTCGCCAAGTAGTGCGGTTCCTGCTGGAGCACGCCGAGAACGAGGACGGCGCAATCCAGCCGGTGCTCGAGCTGAATTTCCCCGCACTCGCCGCTCGCGTCGAGGCGGATCACCACACGCCCGATACCCGCATGGAGAGCCTCATCACACTGGCTGACGAGGTTCGCCAGGCGACGTCGCGCCGAGCATTGGTGAACGAGTTGTACATCGAACTGGCGGCCTTCACGAGCGACTACCTGCGGCACCAGGACTTCGAAGAGTGCGAGGTGAGCCAAGCGTTGGAGTCGGCCGTCGGCTTCGAAGGCTTGCTGGCGATCCACGGCTCGATCATCGGTCAGATGCCACCGCAGGAACTGATTGCCAGCTTGTCATTGATGTTCCCGGCGATGAACGTCGACGACCGTACCGACCTGCTCGGCGGTATGCGCGCCACGGCGCCTGCCGAGGTGTTCAGCGGCGTGTGGAGCCTCGCCAAGTCGGTGCTGACGTCCGACGAACACCGCGCCGTGGCTGTCCGCCTCGGCCTCACCTGATCCATCTCGCCTCACCACACATCAACCAACAACCAACAACCAACAACCAACAACCAAGGAGCCAACAATGAAAATCATCACCCGACACACCACCCGCCGCGCCGGAGTGTTCGCCGCCGTCGCCCTGTGCATCGCTCTGCTCGGCGGTCACCTCACCGCCCAGGCCCACGAGGGTCCCACAGCGACGATTCGTCGGCGCGCCTGACCAGCGCCCAACGCACGGTCGTCCGCGAGGCCACCTCTCGATATCGAAACGTCGACACGGCAATCGCAGAGGGCTACATGCCAACCGAAAACTGCTCTGCGCTACCCGGCGTCGGGGGATGGGCTACCACTTCGTCAACCCGGTGCTGGCCTCCGATGCCCGCATCGACCCCACCCAGCCCGAGATCCTGCTGCACACCAAGGACGCGAAGGGACGGTTTCAGCTCGCCGGGCTCGAGTGGTTCATGGCCGACGGCGACCAGGACCTCTCCACCGACGGCGACCGACCGACCGACACTGTTCGGAAACCCGTTCGATGGTCCGATGCCGGGTCACGAGCCCGGCATGCCGAACCACTTCGATCTCCACGCCTGGGTGTACGTGAACAACCCGAGCGGCGAGCTCAGCGCCTGGAACCCAAAGGTCGCCTGCCCATCGCCGGCGGTCTGACCAATCGCAAGTCGGCCGGGATGGACCATCTTGGTCCGTCCCGGCTGTCGCGCGGGCACCGTTTCTCGGGAGAGCTACCGGCACACGGCCATGCAGTTCACGAAGAAAGGGATCAGATCCGAAGCATCGCTACGGATCCGAAGTACCACTACAGGCCTTCGGCCAACCCGCCGCCAAGGGCTGCCTGCAGCTGCGCAAGCTTGGTACGGAAGCGGCCGAGCTGAATTACCACGGCGGCCGGGCCGGCGCCGCCCGGAGTGGTGCGCCGCTGAACAGCCACGCCGGGTGCCACCAGTGCTGCCGCATCAGGCCCCAATTCAGGGTCTGCAATCACCAGCTCGCGGAAGGTGCCCTCGCCAGCGAGATGCCGACGAACCAGCACGCCCACGATCGCGTGCGCATCGCGGAACGGCGTGCCGCGCTGTACGAGCCATTCGGCAAGGTCGGTGGCCGAACCTGTCTCGGAGTCTGCCGCGGCCTGCATGCGCTCCGGGATCCACGTGGTGGTGGCGATCATGCCGGCCATCGCTCCCAGCGCCAGCGAAATCTGGTC
The DNA here is from genome assembly GCA_038328705.1 of Acidimicrobiales bacterium. Lineage (GTDB taxonomy): Bacteria > Actinomycetota > Acidimicrobiia > Acidimicrobiales > Ilumatobacteraceae > UBA668. The sequence continues at coordinate 5,575 of JBBQMG010000095.1, forward strand.
GACCGCGTCGAACAGCGGCTCCTTGTCCTCTTGATAGTCACGGTTGTAGGAGAGCGGAAGGCCCTTCATCGTCGCGAGGAAGCCGGTGAGATTGCCGATCAGGCGTCCTGCCTTGCCTCGCGCAAGCTCGGCGATGTCGGGATTCTTCTTCTGGGGCAGCATCGAGGAGCCGGTGGCGTACCCGTCGTCGAGCGTGGCGAAGCCGAACTCTTCCGTCGTCCACAGCACGAACTCCTCGCCGATGCGTGACAGGTTGATGCCGACGAGCGTCAGTGCGAACAGAGCCTCCGCCACGTGGTCGCGAGACCCAACAGCATCCAGCGAGTTCTCGAATCGAGCGGCGAAGCCCAACTCGTGCGCCGTGAAGTCCGGGTCGAGTGGCAACGATGAGCCGGCAAGGGCGCCCGCACCGAGCGGAGACACATCGATGCGCTCCAGCGCGTCGAACAGTCGCTCGACATCGCGCGACAGCGCCCAACCGTGCGCGAGAAGGTGATGGGCCAGCAACACGGGCTGGGCCCGCTGCAGATGCGTGTAGCCAGGCAGATACACGTCGCCGGCGTCGACGGCCCGCTGCAGCAGCACTTGCTGCAGGTCCACAATTCGCTGAGCAACACGCAGCAGTTCGCGCTTGAGCCAGCGTCGAACATCCATGGCGGACTGGTCGTTGCGGCTACGACCGGTGTGCAGCTTTGCACCGGCCGGCCCGGCCAATTCAGTGACGCGCCGCTCGATCGCTGTGTGAATGTCTTCGTCGCTGACGACGAAGTGGAACGTGCCCCCGGACATCTCCTTGGCGACCAGGTCGAGGGCCGCAATTATCGCATCCCCCTCGACTTCGGTGATGATGCCGACATGAACGAGGCCGCGGACGTGCGCGACCGAACCAGCGATATCGTCCGGCCAAAGACGCTTGTCGAACGACAAGCTCTCGGTATAGGCCATCAGCTCGGCAGCGGGGCCGCCCTCGAAGCGGCCGTGCCACAACGCCTTGCCGGTCTCGCCGGATAGTTCACTCACGACAGTCCCGCCACGTCACGAAGGCGGGCCGACAATGCCTCGCCACCCATTGTTTCCTCAGCCACACACAGCAACGTATCGTCGCCCGCGACAGTGCCCAGCAGTCCGTCAATTCCGCTGCGATCGAGCGCCGAGGCGACCACGTGGGCACAGCCGGGAGGCGTCCGCAAGATCACCAGATTGCCCGAGCACTTGACCTCCGCTACCCACTCACCCAAGACGCGGCGGAGCTGATCTTCTGGCGCCAACCGCGCTGGCTCGAATTCCGGGATGGCGTAGACCGTCTCGCCACCGGGCACCCGAACTTTGACAGCGCCGAGATCTTCGAGGTCACGCGACACCGTGGCTTGTGTCGCCGCGATGCCCTCCACTGCGAGCAGATCGACGAGCTGTGGCTGGTTGGAGACCGCATGCTTCATGACGAGCTTCGAGATGGTCTGTTGGCGTTGAACTTTCGAACTCATGACAGCGACCCCATGTCAGCGAACTCCGAGCAGAAAGGCAAGCGCCCCGCGGGCTGCGTGCATACGGTTGTGTGCCTGCGCGAAGGCCCGGCTGGTGGGCCCGTCAATCACTTCGGCCGAAACTTCAAACCCGCGGTAGGCAGGAAGGCAGTGGTAGAACGCTGCACCGGGTGCAGCCTGCGCCATCAGCGCGTGGTCGACGGTGTAGCCCTCGAAGGCCCTTGAGCGTTCCTGCTTCTCGGCCTCCTGACCCATCGATGTCCAGCTGTCGGTGTGGACTGCTGAGGCACCGGCGACGGCCTCGGCCGGCCGGTGCACCTGAGTGATCGCACCGGGCCCGAGCGCATTCACCCGTTCGAGTTCTGCATCATCAGCGTGATAGCCAACTGGGCATGCCAGCGCCAACGTTGCGCCGAGCATCACGCACGCCTCCCCGAGCGAGCGGGACACGTTGTTGTAGTCGCCCACATACGCAACCTGCAGACCGTCGAGCGAACCGTGCACCTGCTGCATCGTCAGCAGGTCTGCAAGAGCCTGTAGCGGGTGCGAATGATCGCTGAGCATGTTGACGACGGGAACTGGGCTGGCGGCCGCCATGCGGGAAACGATGTCGTGTGAGAACACTCGTGCCGCCAGTAGCGCGTGGTACCCAGCCATCACACGCACGATGTCCTCCACCGGCTCGCGAACGTCGAAGCCGACCTCCTCGCCGCGCGTGTACACCGGGTGGCCGCCCAGCTGGAAGACAGCCATCTCCATCGATTGGCGGGTGCGGTTGGAGGGCTTCTCGAAGATCAGCGATGCACCCATCCCGGCAAGAACGTGCGGAAGGTCCGGTTGTTGAGCGAGCGACAGGATCGAGCGCAGTTCGTCGGCCGTGAAGTCGGCGACGTTCAACAGATGACGAGTCATGAGATGAACTCCTGCAGTACCGAGCGCACGATGCCCACGGCCTCGTCGATCTCCGTCGTGGTGACATTGAGTGGGGGCGCCAGTCGCAGCGCGGTGGCCGTGACCGCATTCGTGACCAGACCTTCCTCCAACAATCGTGAGTACACGATTTTGGCTTCGATGCCCTCCTCCAGCTCCACTGCGAGCAGCAAGCCAGCGCCGCGCACGCTGGCCACACCGGGCAGCTCAGTCAATTTCGCTGACAGCTCCCGTCCGCTATCGGCAGCCAGTTGCGGGGCGTTGATGCGACGCATCTCACCGAGCACAGCACTGACCACCGCGGTGGCAATTGCGGTACCGCTGTAGGTACTGCCGTGGTCGCCGGGCTGGAAAACTGCGGCCACCTCCCGCTTGGCCCACATTGCGCCCACCGGGAATCCGTTGCCCATCGCCTTCGCCATCGTCACTACGTCGGGCACCACACCAGCGTGCTGGAAACCGAACCATTGACCGGTGCGACCGAAGCCGGTCTGTACCTCGTCCATCATCATCAAGAGTCCGCGTTCGTCGCACAGTGCGCGCACGTCGCGGAGGTATTGCGGGTCGGCCGGCAGGACGCCGCCCTCCCCCTGCACCGGCTCCAGCAACACCGCCGCCACCGATGGGTCGATGGCGGCCTCCAACGCGACGATGTCGTTGAACACGACGTGACGAAACCCGTCAGGCATCGGCTGAAATGGCTCGTGTTTCGCGGGCTGGCCGGTGGCGGCAAGCGTGGCGAGCGTGCGTCCATGAAAGCTGCCATACGCACTGACCACGGAATATCGCCCGCGGCCGCCGAACTTGCGCGCCAGTTTCAGCGCCGCTTCGTTGGCCTCAGCGCCGCTGTTGCAGAAGAAGATCTGACCGGCGTGGCCAGTGGCCTCCGCGAGAAGTGCGTTGACTTCCACCGCCGCGTGGCCGGCAACCGGGTTGGCGAAGAGATTGCTGACGTGGAGCAGCACATCGGCCTGGCGGGTGAGCGCGTCGGTGACCACCGGGTGCGAGTGCCCGAGCGAAGTGACCGCCAGGCCGGACAGGAAGTCGAGATAACGCTTGCCGTCTGTATCCCAGAGTTCGGTGCCGCGACCCTTGGCGAACATCACCTGGGGCGCACCAAAGACCGGAATGAAGGGGCAATACTCAATGCCCTTGTCCGTTGGCGCGCCGGCGGCGTCGAATGCGTGTGCGCTCACTCGACCATCGTTCCTATCCCCTCATCGGTGAATACTTCCAAGAGCAACACGTGCGGAATTCGACCATCGAGAATGTGCGAATGACGAACACCGTTTCGTACTGCGTGCACACAGCTCTCGACCTTCGGGATCATTCCGCCGGCGATGGTGCCATCAGCCATCAGCACATCGAGTTCTGCGGGAGTGGTCTGACGGATGAGAGTCGAAGGATCGTCGAGCACTCGCCGCAAGCCTTCGATGTCGGTGAGATACACCAGCTTCTCAGCACCCAGCGCTTCTGCGATTGCACCCGCCACCGTGTCGGCGTTGATGTTGTAGGCCTGCCCATCGGCATCGGTGCCGATGGTGGCGACGACCGGGATGAACTCATCGTCGAGCAGACCGCGCAGGATCATCGGGTTGATCGACTCGACATCGCCCACGTAGCCCAGTTCCGGGTCGCGGGCAACGGCACGGATGAGGCCCGCGTCCTCACCGCTGACGCCAACAGCCAGCGGGCCATGCACATTGATGGCAGCAACCAGCTGCGGGTTGACTTGCCCGATCAGCACCATGCGTACGATGTCGACAGTCGTCGCGTCGGTGACGCGCAAACCGTTGCGGAACTCGGCCTTCTTGCCCAGCCGAGTCATCAGGTCACTGATCTGTGGCCCACCGCCGTGCACCACGACGGGCCGCATGCCCACCTGATGCATCAGCACGATGTCTTGCGCGAACAGTGCCAGCGCATCGCTGTCGCTGGCGCCGGCAAGTGCGTTGCCGCCGTACTTGACGACCACGACCTGTCCCGCGAAGCGCCGAATGTACGGCAATGCCTCCACCAGCATCGCTGCCTTGTCTGCCGGCGATGTGATCACGGGTACAGCCCCACCACGGACAGTCCGGCGGTCTCGTCGAGCCCGAGCGCAACGTTTGCTGCTTGCACGGCGCCGCCGGAGGCACCCTTGGCGATGTTGTCGAGCGCACACAGCGCCATCACCGTGCCCGTGCGTTCGTCGTAGCGGGCGGTCAGGTGGGCCGTATTGCTGCCCAGCGTGGCTTTCGTCGAGGGCGACGCTTCGTCGACGACGATGAATGGCTCGTTGCGGTAGCTCTCACGCAACGTTTCCAGCAACGACTCCGTGGTGACAGTTGCGGCGGGACGCGCGTAGCAGGTGGCCAGCAGACCACGGCTGAGCGGTGCCAGGTGGGGCGTGAACAGCACCTGCGCGCCAATCTCTTGCTCGATCTCGGGTGTGTGGCGGTGGTCCAGAAGACCGTACGCGTTGACATCCGCGTCAACCGTGCAGAACAGCGAGGAGTGCTTGAGGGCGCGGCCCGCGCCGCTGACGCCGGTGATGCTGTTGACCACGACGCCGGTTGCCTCGATGAGCCCAGACCGGACCAGCGGGGCCAACGCCAGTGTTGCCGCCGTCACGTGGCACCCGGGGGTTGCGATCAAACCGGCGCCCACGATCTCAGCGCGATGCAGTTCAGGCAAGCCGAACACTGCCCTGGCGAGCATCTCGGGCTGGTCATGAGCGAATCCGTACCACTTCGGATACAGGGACGCGTCCTTCAACCGGTACGCAGCGGAGAGATCAACCACGCAGCCGACAGAACCGACAAGCTGCGGGGCAAGCGCCATGCTGGCTTCGTGTGGGAGACCAAGGAACACCAGATCGAGGCCAGCCGCGCGCTCGAGCTGGAACTCCTCGAACATCAGCGACGGGTAGCGCCCGGCGAGGCTGGGATACAGCGACGCTGCGCGCGTGCCTGCTTGCGTGTCACCGGTTGCGTACACGACCTCGAACTCAGGGTGCTGCGCGCACAACCGCAGCAGTTCGGCGCCGGTGTACCCGGACGCTCCAATGATGCCGACTTGAACCATGGCGCATGACTATACATAGTCATGCATTGTCATGCAATGAGCAACCGCCGACGAGAGACCGGCGAACATGGGCCAGAATGATGGCGTGAGTACGCCTGACTTTTCCGCAGATCTTGCCTCCTGCAAGGGCAAGTTGTTGGTCGCGACTCCCCCGCTCACCGATCCGAACTTCGATCGCACCGTCGTCTACATGCTGGAGCACACCGGTGACGGGGCCGTTGGCGTGGTACTCAACCGACCCACCGATGAAGACGCCCCCGGCGAGTTGTACGCCTGGACCGACCACATGAGCCCGCCCGCCACGCTGTTCAAAGGTGGCCCCGTTGATGTATCCGCGCTGATCGCGCTCGCAAGGGTGACCGGGGCCATCGATGGCTCGTGGAGCGAGGTGGCCGAAGGGCTCGGCTCGATCGATTTGATGTTGGACCCGTACGAAGTGGCAGCGGGGGTGCACGCGCTACGTGTCTTCCGCGGCTACTCGGGTTGGGGCGCGCAGCAGCTCGACGAGGAGCTGAGCGAGGGTGCGTGGATGGTGCTCGACGCCGACCTGACCGATGTGTTCTGCACTACACCAGCCGACCTGTGGCGAACCGTGCTGCGCCGCCAAGGCGGACGCCTCGCCTGGGTAGCCAACGCCCCCGACGACCTCAGCGCAAACTGAACCGCTGAACGGGCGAGCGCTCAGCCGCGAAGCGTTACGCCCATCTTGGCGGTAGCAGCCTCGACCTTGCCACGAACGGTGGCCACGTCGTCTTCGGTGAGCGTGCGGTCAAGTGCCTGAAGGCGCAAACGATACGCAAGGCTGCGAGTGCCGTCGGGTAGCGCGGTGCCGCGGTACACGTCGAACAGCGACAGGTCGACGAGCAGTACACCCGCCGCCTGGCGAATGCCCTTTTCAACTTTCTCCGCCGTCACGCGATCCGGGACGATGAACGCCAGATCGAGGTCGCTGGATGGGAAGCGGCCAGTCGCCTTCCACTGCGGCACCTTCGGCTCCGAGCCGAGCAACACCGTCAGGTTCAGTTCCAACACGGCGACTCGCTGCGCGATGTCGAACGCGTCGGTGACGTCGGGGTGAATCTCGCCGACCGCACCGATCGCGTCCTTGCCGAGCGACAACGTCGCCGAGCGCGCTGTGTGCAAGCCGGCGGGCACCGTACCCTGATCGAGGCGTGCGCCCCATCCCATCGCCGACGCAAGCTCGCGCCAGATTGCCACCGCCGCAGTGGCATCAGCGCCGGCGAGCACCATGCCGAGAGCTTCGTACTCCGCCGGCAACACCTCCGTGCTGGGCGGGTACACGTGTCCGATCTCGAACAGCGCAACACCCGGCCGGCGATGCGACTCGTTGAACGAGACGGCCTTCAACAACCCGGGACGAAGCGAGGTACGCAGAATGTCGTCACCCACGACCAACGGGTTCGCGAGGCGAACAGCCTCGCCGGGAAGGCCCGCCATGGCGAGCTCGTCGGCAGCGAGGAACGGGTGCGGCATCGCTTCGCTCACACCGAGACCGAGGAGCACGTCGCGCAAGCGGCGACGCCGCTGTTGCACCCCACTGAGACCACCCGGCAGCGTGCTCTTCGGGACTGTCTTGCCGAGCCGGTCGTAGCCGTAGTGGCGGGCGACTTCCTCGATGATGTCGACTTCCTGCGTGCAGTCCGGGCGCCACGAAGGAACCGTCACCTGCAGTTCTTCGCCTGCACCGGCGACGCCGAAGCCAATCGGTGTGATCAGCGCGCCGATCGCCGCCGCGTCGAACCAGGAACCAAGCAATGCGATGACCCGAGCGGGGCGGACGGCGAGCGCCGTCACCCCGGGCAGGAACTCCGTGCGGGCGTCGACCATGCCGGCGTGCACGACAAGATCCGGGCACGTCATCGAGAGCAGTTCGACGAAACGGGCGACACCGCGTTCGATGCCCAGCGGGTCGGCACCACGTTCGAATCGAGCAGACGCCTCGCTGCGCAGACCCGATCGAACGACACTGCGCATGATTGCCGTCGGCTCGAACCATGCCGATTCCAACGCAATCGTCGAGGTCATGTCGCTGATCTCGGTGTTCTGCCCGCCAATGATGCCGGCGAGGCCGATAGGGCGATCGTGCGCATCGCAGATCAGGAGATCGTCGGCGGTGAGCGTGCGCACGACGTCGTCGAGCGTCACCAACACTTCGCCATCATTGGCCAGCCGAACGCGAAACCCACCGCCGCCCAGCGTCGCGAAGTCGTAGGCATGGTTGGGTTGGTTGGTCTCCAGCATCACGTAGTTGCTGACGTCGACCACGTTGTTGATGGGACGCATACCGGCAGCAGCAAGGCGGCGACGCATCCAATCCGGCGACTCGGTGATCGTGACGCCGCTGATGACTGCCGTCGTGAATCGTGGGCAGCGATCGCCGGCGATCAGCTCGACAGTTGCCGACAGCGTCGGCTGGCTGAGCGCGGGCAGCACCGGTGCCCCGAGAACCGATGCGCCCAGCTTGGCGGCAACGTCGCGCGCAACGCCGAGGTGCCCGAAGCAATCGGGGCGGTTACGCAGGACGTCGAGGTCGTATACGACTTCCTCGCCGAGGCCCAACGCGTCCCCGTAGGGCAGTCCCAGCGGCGTTCCGACGGGAAGAATCAGGATGCCGCTGTGGTCGCTACCGAGGCCGAGCTCACTGGCACTGCAGAGCATGCCGTCGCTGCTGATACCAAGGATTGGCTTTGGCTCGATCGCCCGACCGTCAGGCATCCGTGTGCCGGACGTGGCGAGCGGGATGACGTCGCCAGGCTGCATGTTGAACGCGCCGCACCACACATGCCGTTCGACGCCGTCGCCCGCGTCGACGAACACGCGGTGCACTTTCGCCGCGTCAGGGTGACGCTCGGTGCGCAGCACCTTGGCCGTAATCACGCCAGCGACGGAACCGCCGACGTGCTCGACACTCTCGACCGCTAGGCCGAGGTTGGTGATGATGTCGGCAACGGCGGCGACGTCGTCACCAACCGTCACGAGTTCGTTGAGCCAGGAATGAACGATCTTCACGGGTTGGCCCTCAGAACTGCTCGATGAAACGAATGTCGTTGCTGTACATCTCGCGCACGTCGCCGATGGCGTGGCGCTCCTTGGCCATGCGGTCGATGCCGAAGCCGAACGCGAAGCCGCTCCACTCTTCCGGATCGAGGCCTCCTGCACGCAGCACATTGGGATGCACCATGCCGCAGCCGCCGAGCTCCAGCCAGTCGCCTGCAGGAGTGCGAATGTCGAACTCGGCCGACGGCTCGGTGAAGGGGAAATAGCTGGGTCGCAGGCGGCTGGTGAAACCCTCGCCGAAGAAGGCTTTGGTGAACGCTTCGATGGTGCCGGCGAGGTCGGCCAGCGTGATACCACGATCGATGACCAGACCTTCGATCTGGTGGAAGACGGCGAGGTGCGTGGCGTCGGTGGTCTCGTTGCGGAACACTCGACCGGGCATGATCATGTAGATCGGCGGCTGGAGGTTCTGCATCACGCGGATCTGGACCGGCGACGTGTGGGTGCGCAGCACAGTGCTGCCCGGCTCGCCGTGCTCGACGTAGAACGTGTCGTGCATACTGCGAGCCGGGTGGTTGGCCGGCATGTTGAGCGCTTCGAAGTTGTACCAGTCGGTCTCCACTTCGGGCCCCTCGGCAACCTGGAAACCAAGACCGATGAACACGTCTTCGAGCCGCTGCCATGCCTGAGTGACGACGTGCGCATGGCCGCGCCCAGGTCGTTGCATGACCTCGGTCAGGTCAATGCGTTCTGCCTCCAGCTGCGCGGTTCGCTCGGCGCTGCGGAACTCGGCAAGGCGCAATTGCTGCGCGTCGGCCACTTGCGTGGTGGCCTCGTTGAGCGCTCGACCTGCTTCCTTCTTCTCGTCGATCGTCGCCAGCTTGCCCAAGCCGGCCTTCAAGTCGGTGAGGCTGCCGCGCTTTCCCAGCACTTCCTGCTCGACCGCACGAACGTCGTCGCTGCTGGTCGCGGCAGCAAGACGCACGAGGGCACTGTCGCGGGCGGTGTGGATCTGATCAATCATCGGCAACGAAACTATCGGTGTCGACGTTGGCGGGCGACCTCAAATGCGAGCACCGTCGCCGCCATCGCAACATTCAGACTCTCCGCGGCACCGGCGTGGGGGATTGTCAGCCAGCCATCAACAGGCGCATCGTCCGGCACGCCATGGGCTTCGTTGCCCACGACAACGGCCACGCGGCCAGTGAGGTCGGCCTCGGTGTAGGCCGTGCCGTGGTGCGACGAGGTTGCCAGCACGCGCAGGCCGGCGGCCTGCAGCACGTCGAGTTCGGCAGCCACGACCGGAATACGGAACAACGAACCGGCGGTGGCCCGCACCACTTTCGGGTTGAACGGATCGACCGAGCCGGGAGTGAAGACAACCGCTTGCGCGCCGGCGGCTTCGGCGGACCGGATGATGGTGCCAGCGTTCCCGGGGTCGGCCAGACGATGCGCAACCATCACGAAGTCCGCATCCAACGGCAGCACACACTCACGCTGGCGCACGACAGCCAACACCGGCTGCGGGGCCTCGGTGGACGCGACACGTTCGATCACGTTCGGTGCCAGCTCGTACACCGGCCCAGCTGACTGGACTGCTGCAGCACCAGGCGCTACGAACTGCGCCTCGATCTCCCAACCCGCGGCAACTGCCTGAGCAATCAGCAATGGGCCTTCGACAACGAACACACCTTCGTCGGAACGCGCACTGCGGCGCCCCAGGAGGCGCCGCAGTCGTTGAACCTTGGGGCTCGAGAAAGTGAGCCCAGCGGTATCGGGGACGCTCAGAAAGCAGCCTTGTCGGCCGACTTGGCGTCAGCGGTCTTGGCGTCCAGAGCACCCTTGGCTGCATGAACCAATGCAGTGAATGCGGCGGCGTCGGTGATGGCCAGATCTGACATCACCTTGCGGTCGACCTCGATACCAGCAGCGTTGAGGCCGGCAATGAAGCGGCTGTAGCTGATGTCATTGAGCCGGCACGCAGCGTTGATGCGCTGAATCCACAGGCGACGGAACTCGCCCTTCTTGGCGCGACGGTCGCGGAACGCGTACTGACCGCTCTTCATCACCTGCTCGTTGGCCGCCCGGACCGAGCGGCTCTTGTTGCCGTAGTAACCCTTCGCCCGCTCGAGCACCTGCTTACGGTGCTTCTTCGAGCCGACTGCGCGCTTTACACGAGCCATAGTTGTGTCTCCTTCTCTTCGTTCTTGTTCTTAGTGTCGTTGTCGTTCGCGGTGATTCGGGATCAGCGCTTGGCGAGCAGGCGCTTGATCTTCTTCGCGTCGCCGGGGTGGACATCGACCTGGCCGTCGAGGCGACGGGTGCGGGTGGACGGCTTCTTCTCGAACAGGTGCTGACGGTTCTGCTGCAAACGGCGCAGCTTGCCGGTACCGGTCGTCTTGAACCGCTTGGCCGCGGTCTTGCTG
>JBBQMG010000096.1:0-16347 GCA_038328705.1 Acidimicrobiales bacterium
GTCGTGTCGATGCCGTCGACACGGACAACCCACTTGTCGCGCTGCTTACGCACCGTCGGCTGACCGGTTGCCTTCCACGACATACGTCACCTCCGTGCATTTCTGCGACCGGAGTTTGATACATCACTGATACATCGCTGACACTTGAGCCGGTCGACGAGTGATGAACACTGTATCAGACCTGGTCAGGCTAGTCGGGGAGAGGAGACTCGAACTCCCGGCCTCCTGCTCCCAAAGCAGGTGCGCTACCAACTGCGCTACTCCCCGGCGGTGCCTTGATGCTACCGGCCCAACCCGGTCGAGCCGGGTTGGTATCTGGCTGGCCACACAGAACTAGTGAACGGCCAACTCCTCGACGACAGCCAACAGCCGCGAGACGTCCTCGGGTTCGAGGTAGCGGCTGATGCCAGCACGGACGACGCCGCCGGTCTCGGCGAGGCCCAACTGGCCGACGACCTCGACCGCGTAGTTGTGGCCATCCCACACGGCGACCTTGGCGGCGGCCAATGCGCGGGTGACTTCCGAGGGCGTGTGCCCGGCAACGGTGAAGGCTGCGGTGGGAGTGCGACCTTCGAACCCGTGGACGCCCCACACCGTGACGCCATCGATGGTGAGCAAGCCGTCGAGCAGGGGAGCGAACAGCTCCTGTTCGGCCTGCTGGATATTGGTCATGCCCTCCTCCATGAGGAAGCGAGCGGCGGCCTCGACACCGGCGAGGGCTTCGAAGTTGGGCATGCCCGTCTCGAATCGGCTGGGGCCTTCGTTGTGCGACGGACGCACCTTGAACACCGGCAGGCTCTGCAGCAACTCGGGCTGCATCCACAACATGCCCGAATGCGGTGCGTACCACTTGTACGGAGAGGTCACCATCGCATCACAACCCAGAGCCGTGATGTCGATGGCCTGGTGAGGTGCCAGCGCGACCGCGTCGATGAACACTCGCGCCCCGACAGCGTGGGCAGCGTCGATGATCGGGCGGAGGTCGGGTGCGGTGCCCAGCAGGTTGCTGGCGCCCGGCAGGGTGACCCACTTGGTGCGTTCGTTGATCAGCTCGATCACGTTCTCCGGCGGCAGCGTTCCCGAGGCGGGATCGAACGGCGCGAGCACGTGCTCGGCGCCAGCGACGTCGGCTGCCCTCCGCCACGGCGTGACGTTGGCGTCGTGATCCATGCGGGTACCGACGATGCGATCGCCTGTTTGGAGCGTGGCGCCGATCGCCCGCGAGATCGCGAAGGTGATGGTGGTCATGTTGGCGCCGAAGGCGATGCCCTCAGGGTCTGCGTTCAAAAACTGGCCGACCGTGGCGCGGGTGCGCTCAACGAGCTCGTCGGCCTTGATGGCAGCCGCGAAAGTGCCGCCGCCGCAGCTGTTCGAGCCGTCCGACAGCCAGTTGGCGAGGGCAGTGATCGCGCTGTCGACCACCTGTGTTCCGGCTGGCCCGTCGAAGCGGGACCAGCCGTCGTGGGCACCGGGGAAACGGTGACGAAGTGAAGTCATGATGGGTGCCGTCAGCCGCGCCTGGCGGCCTTGGCCAGCCGCTTGCTGGTGCGGCCGGTGGGCTCGAGATTGCGATGGTCGAGGTCGCCCATCTCGATGCCGTTGGCGAACAGCACCCGATACCGCAGCCAGTTGAAACCGTTGGCGAGTATGACCTTGCCCTCGGTGCCGGTGGGCACCCCGTGCAGATCAACGGTGCTCAGCACTCTGTCGCCGATGCGCAGGTCGAGCTGGTCGGTGTGCGGCTTGGCGAGGGCGTGCGGCTTCCAGAACGTCATGTTGTCATTCTGCCTGATACGACCGCAGCAGTGGGCATTCGGAAGGAATTCGAGAGGCCACGGTAGAGTCGTCGGCCTGTGAAAAGCACGATCGAACCCGCCGAAGACACCCGTGAAGTAGCCCTCTCCGCTGACGGGGAAGGCGAAGGTGCAGCCCCTACTCCTCGTCAACTCGTAAAGCTGTCGATTGTCGTCGACGAGGCCGATTTCGACCGCGACATCGACCAAGCGTTCCGCAAGATCGGCCGCGAAGCCAGCCTGCCCGGTTTCCGAGCAGGGAAGGTGCCGCGCAAGGTGCTCGAGGCCCGCATCGGTCTCGCCGCTGCCCGCGACGAAGCGCTGCGCGATTCTGTTCCCGTCTATTTGGCCAAGGCCGTGCGCGAGCACGACATCGATCTCATCGCAACACCCGAGGTCGAGATCACTGGTGGCGTCGACGAAGGCCCCGTGTCGTTCGATGCGGTGTGCGAGGTTCGCCCCGTCATCACCGTCCCCGGTTACGGCGGCCTGCGCGTCGAGCTGCCCAGCCCGGCAGCCAGCCAGGAAGAGATCGACGAAGCGGTCGACGCCGAGCGTCGCCGTCAAGGCTCGCTGGTCGACGTCACACGTGAGATCAAGTCGGGCGACCATGTCACGCTCACACTCGCCGGTACACGCGAGGGCGAACCCGTGCCCGGCCTCAACACCGAAGACTGGCTGTACGAGGTCGGCAAGGGTTGGGTCGCTGAAGGTTTCGATGATCGTCTCATCGGCTCCTCCGTCGGTCGCGAGCTGTCGTTCAGCGCCAACCCCTCGGGCATGACCGAGCCGGCCGACTTCGAAGTCACCATCACCAACGCGCAAGAGCTCGTGCTTCCTGAGATCACCGACCAATGGGTTGCCGAGAACCTGGGCGAGTTCGACACGGTCGAGGCCTGGCGGGCATCGATCGCCGATCGCATTGGTGGCCAGAAGCTGAACCAGGCTCGCAACCTGCTGGTCGAGCGGGCCACCACCGCCCTCGCCGAACTGGTCGATGTGCCGGCTCCCGACAGCATGGTCAGTGGCGACCTGCAGGCCCGTGTGCAAAACACAGTTCAGCAGTTCCAGTCGCAGGGCATCAGCATCGACCAGTGGCTGTCGGCCACCGGACAGTCGCCCGACTCGTTCATCGAGTCGCTCAAGGAGCAGTCGCTGAAGGCCGTCAAGGTCGACCTGGCACTTCGTGCCGTTGCTGCCGCCGAGGGCCTCGACGTCGACGACGACGATCTCAATGCTGAATTCGCCCGGGTTGCCGTGCAGGTTCGTCAGAAGGCCAGCGAAGTTCGCAAGGCCTACGAGAAGAACGACGCCGTCACCGACCTCATCGCCCAGATGCGCAAGACGAAGGCGCTCGATTGGGTGATCGAGCACGCAGAAGTGGTCGACACCACCGGTGCGGTCATCGACGCTGAGATGCTGCTCGGCAAACACGACCACGATCACGACGGGCATGATCACGACGGGCATGATCACGACGGACATGATCACGACGGACATGATCACGATCACGATCACGACAATGACAAGGGGCACTGAGCATGGACAAGAACTTCCAAATGTCGGGCTACACCATCCCCAGCGTCGTCGAGCAGACCGCTCGCGGCGAGCGCGGATACGACCTCTACAGCCGACTGCTGCGCGACAACATCATCTGGCTGGACACGCCCATCGACGACAGCTCAGCCAGCCTGACCTGTGCCAAGTTGGTGTACCTCGAGAGCGAGAACCCCGACAAGGACATCAGCATCTACATCAACAGTCCCGGTGGCGACATCACCGCGCTGTTCGCCATCTACGACACGATGCAGTTCATCAAGAACGACATCGCCACCATTTGCCTCGGTCAGGCAGCGTCAGCGGCCGCCGTGCTGCTGGCTGCGGGCACCAAGGGCAAGCGGATGGCATTGCCGCACAGCCGCATCATGCTGCACCAGTCGTCCGGAAGTACCGGGTACGGCCAGGTGACCGACCTGGAGTTGGCAGCCAAGGAAATCCTCCGTATGCGCGATCTTCTCGAGGAGATGTTGGCCTCCCACACCGGTCAAACCATCGAGCGGATCCACACCGACACGGACCGCGATTTCGTGATGGAAGCGCACGAGGCCCTCGCGTATGGCATCATCGACGATGTCATCACGTCGCGTGATGTGGTGGACCGCTCCGGTCCCATCCGCTGACCGCCCGCGAGGACACACCTGACACGAGAGGGAAGCAACTGTGGCGAAATTCGGTGACACCGGCGAGTTGCTCAAGTGCTCGTTCTGCGGCAAGTCGCAGAAGCAGGTCAAGAAGCTGATTGCTGGGCCTGGCGTGTACATCTGCGACGAGTGCATCGACCTGTGCAACGAGATCATCGAGGAAGAGCTCACCGACACCGGTGAGCTTCATTTCGACCAACTGCCCACCCCCCGCGAGATTCGCACCTTCCTCGATGACTATGTCGTCGGGCAGGATGACGCGAAGAAGATCCTGTCGGTGGCGGTGTACAACCACTACCGCCGAATTCAGTATCAGCAGAACGCCGGCGTTGGTCGGCGCGACGAGATCGAGCTGCAGAAGAGCAACATCTTGCTGCTCGGCCCTACCGGCTGCGGTAAGACGCACCTGGCCCAAACCCTTGCTCGCCTGCTCAACGTGCCCTTCGCGGTAGCCGACGCGACTGCGCTCACCGAGGCCGGCTACGTCGGTGAAGACGTCGAGAACATCCTTCTCAAGCTCATCCAGGCCGCCGACTTCGATGTCAAGAAGGCCGAGACCGGCATCATCTACATCGACGAGATCGACAAGATCGCCCGCAAGAGCGAGAACCCGTCCATCACTCGCGATGTGTCGGGTGAGGGTGTGCAGCAGGCGCTGTTGAAGATACTCGAGGGCACCGTTGCGTCGGTGCCGCCGCAGGGTGGCCGCAAGCATCCGCATCAGGAATTCATCCAGATCGACACCACCAACGTGCTGTTCATCTGTGGTGGCGCTTTCGCCGGTCTCGACACCATCATCGAGAACCGAGTCGGCCAGCGCGGCATGGGTTTCAACAACACGGTGAAGAGCAAGGCCGACCGCGATGCGGGCGCCCTCTTCGCCACGGTGCAGCCAGAAGACCTGCTCAAGTTCGGCATGATTCCCGAGTTCATCGGCCGTCTGCCAATGGTCGGCGCGGTTCGCAGCCTCGATCGCGATGCGCTGATCAAGATCCTCGTCGAGCCGAAAAACTCGCTGGTCAAGCAGTTCCAGAAGATGTTCGAGTTCGAGGAAGTCGAACTGGAGTTCACTCGTGAGGCAATGGAAGCCATTGCCGATCAGGCGTTGCTGCGCGGCACCGGCGCTCGTGGCCTGCGCGCCATCCTCGAAGAGGTGCTGCTCAACACGATGTACGAGCTGCCTGGCCGCAGCGATGTCGGCAGTGTGGTCATCGACGCCGACACGGTGAAGACCAAGGTCATCCCCACTCTCGTGCCGCGCGAGCCGGTCAGCAAGCGTCCGCGCCGCCAAGCCAGCTGAGCCGAGTAGTGCAGTGACGCGGCGTATCCCGGTGCCGACTACATCATGAGCTACGCCGACGCTCTCGCGTACCTCGACACACACTCCAACTACGACACCACCGGTCGCATCACATCACCGACGCTTGACCGCATGGTGACCCTGATGGCCGCAATGGGCGACCCGCAGCTGACGTACCCGGTCATTCATGTCACGGGCACCAACGGCAAGGGCTCGACCACTCAGATGATCACTCGTCTGCTGATGGCGCACGGTCTTTCGGTAGGCACCTACACCAGCCCGCACCTCGAGCGAATCAACGAGCGCATCAGCCGCAACTGCGAGGCGATCAGTGACGACGAGTTTGCCGAGCAGGTGGCGGCAGTGGCCGACCTGGAAGGCATCACTGGCGTTCACCCCAGCTACTTCGAAGCGGTCACCGCTGCGGCC
The DNA here is from genome assembly GCA_038328705.1 of Acidimicrobiales bacterium. Lineage (GTDB taxonomy): Bacteria > Actinomycetota > Acidimicrobiia > Acidimicrobiales > Ilumatobacteraceae > UBA668. Next base: position 5,724 of record JBBQMG010000096.1, read on the forward strand.
TTTCGCTGGTTCGCCGACATCGCCATCGACGTGGCCGTTGTCGAGGTCGGGCTCCTTGGCCGCTGGGATGCAACCAACGTCTGCGAGTCGCAGGTCGCGGTGGTCACCAACATCGGCGTCGACCACACCGAGTACGCCGGCCCGACGAAACTGCACATCGCCACGGAGAAAGCCGGCATCGTCAAGTCGGGCAGCGCAGTGGTGATCGGTGAGACGGATCACGAGCTGGCGCAGGCGTTCGTGAAGGCCGGGGGAGCGACGAACCTCCTGCGCGGTACTGACTTCGATGTGCTCGAAAACCAGCTGGCCCTGGGCGGCCGCATGCTGGATCTCCGTACGCCGACGATGGTGTATCCCGATATCTTCCTGCCGCTGCACGGCCGCCACCAAGGTGACAACGCAGTCGTGGCGCTCACCGCTGTCGAGGCGTTCTTCGCGTCGCCAGTGCCAGGTGAACTGGTCACGGAGGGCTTCGCCGAGGTCGTCATGCCCGGCCGCTTCGAAGTGCTCGGCCATCAACCGCTGGTGATCGTCGATGGCGCGCACAACCCTGCCGGTGCTGACACGTGCGCGTCGGTCTTCTTCGACGACTTCGATCCGGCCGGCAGTCGCATTCTGGTGGTCGGCTGCTTGAAGGGACGCGACCCGCGCGAGATGCTGTCGGCCCTTCGCGCCGACGAGTTCGACGTGGTGCTGACGTGCACCGCACCGTCGTCGCGCGGTATGCCGGCCAGCGAGCTGACAGTGGCGGCCCGCGCAATGGGCTGTGATCAAGTGTTGGAGCATGCAACCGTCGAGCAAGCAATCGACCGTGCACTGGCGTTGGCGGAGAGCGACGACGCAATCCTCATCACCGGCTCGCTGTACATCGTCGGCGGCGCCCGCCCCTACCTCCGCAAAGTCCTCTAAAACCGGCACTCGCATAGGTGGTGTGGCACTCGCACCGACGGCGTGGCACTCCGCGGGGTTGTGTGAAACAGGGTGGCGTGGGGGGCGTGGGGGGCAGGCAAAGGGTCGGTAGCGTGAGCGGCCATGTCTGATCGCACTCTCGTTCTCCTCAAGCCCGATGCCGTCCAGCGCAAGCTCACCGGCGAGATCATTCGCCGCATCGAGTCCAAGGATCTCACCATCGTGGCGATGGACCTTCGTCTGCTCGACGAGGCCACGCTCGAGCAGCACTACGCCGAGCACGTGGGCAAGGGCTTCTACGCCGACCTGGTGTCGTTCATGTCCAGCGGCCCGGTCGTGGCCATGGCTGTCGAAGGCCCGGAAGACACGTGGGAAGTCATGCGCACCCTCATGGGCGCCACCAACTCGCGCAAGGCCGCCGGCGGAACGATCCGTGGTGACCTGAGTGCATCGTTCACCGAGAACCTCGTCCACGGCAGCGATTCGCTGGCCTCGGCGGAACGTGAAATTGGCATTTTCTTCCCGAATCTGTAGCAAACTGCGCAGGCGCTAGACTGCGGCACACGTTCGGCGAAAATGAAGGAGATGGTGATGGCCAGAAGCAATCCGCTCGCGCTTGGTCGTGATCTAGCCATCGACCTGGGCACGGCGAACACGCTCATTTATGCCCGTGGGCAGGGTGTGGTCCTCAACGAGCCGTCAGTCGTCGCCATCGACATCACCGACGGCCGGCCCGTCGCCGTCGGCATCGAAGCCAAGCGCATGATGGGCCGCACGCCCGGCCGCATCAAGACCATTCGTCCACTGAAAGACGGCGTCATCGCCGACTTCGAAGTGTGCGAAAAGATGCTGCGCTTTTTCATTCAGAAGGTGCACGCCAGTCGCTGGAGCAAGCCGCGAATGATCATCTGCGTACCCTCGGGCATCACCGGTGTCGAGCAGCGTGCGGTTCAAGACGCGGCCGAGTACGCCGGCGCTCGCAAGCCGGTGCACATCATCGAAGAGCCCATGGCCGCGGCCATCGGTGCCGACATGCCGGTGCACGAGCCAAGCGGCAACATGATCGTCGACATCGGCGGCGGCACCACCGAAGTCGCCGTCATCTCGTTGGGCGGCATAGTCACCGCGCAGTCCGTTCGCGTTGCAGGCGACGAGCTCGACGACGCAGTGATGCAGTGGGTGAAGAAGGAATTCTCGCTCGCCATCGGTGACCGCACGGCCGAGGAAATCAAGATCCACATGGGTTCCGCATGGCCGCTCGACGAGGAATTGACTGCCGACATTCGCGGTCGCGACCTCATCAGCGGTCTGCCGCGTACTATCCCGATGACAACTGAACAGGTGCGCGAAGCCCTGGCAGAGCCAGTTTCTGCCATCGTTGACGCCGTGAAGACCACGCTCGACCGCACTCCACCCGAACTCGCCGCCGACATCATGGAGCAAGGCATCATGATCACCGGTGGCGGTGCCCTTCTCGCGGGCCTTGATCGTCGCCTCTCTCACGAGACCGGCATGCCGATCAACATCGCACACAATCCGCTGTTCAGTGTCGTCCTCGGCTCTGGTCGGGCGCTCGAAAACATTGATGCGATGCGGGGGCTGATGTCGCTCGGTGGCGACGACTAGTCGCTCGGAGGCCATCACATGTTTTCCGCTTTGAGTCGTCGCCGTGTGGTCGCGCTGGTCGTGCTCACCTGCCTGCTGTTCATCACACTCGATAGGAACGGCAACCCCGTCATCGACAGAGTGCGTGGGGTGCTGGCCACTGTGCTGCAGCCAGTCGACACCGCTACTCGCGCCATTACGCTGCCGCTCGAGCGTGTCTGGTACGGCATCTCCAACTACGACGATGTCGAGCGAGAAAACCAGGCGCTGCGCGACCAGATCGAACATCAGAAGGGCAACGATGTCGAGGCTCGCTCGGCGATCCTCGAATATCGGTTGTTGCTCAAGGTGCAGCAGCTCGCCTCCAAGTTCAATTACCCGACGGTTCCTGCCCTGGTCATTGGTGACTCGCCAGGCAACTTCCAGAACACGGTTGAGATCAACGTCGGTTCTACCGATGGCATCCAGGTCGGAATGCCGGTGACGAACGGCGCAGGCCTCGTCGGACGCATCACTCGGGTGTACCCGACGCACAGCCTCGTCAAGCTGATCACGGACCCCGGATACTCGGTGCCGGCGCAGGTGCTCTCGTCTGCCGACGATGAGGGCATCACGGGGCCGCTTCCGGAGATTCCGATCGGCGGCGCAACCTCCAGTAGCACCTCATCGACCACCACCACGGTGCCGGTCACATCCACCACTCAGCCCGGCGATACCGCTGGCCCAACTACCTCCACGCCTCCCGCAACCACCACCACCGCCCTGGAAGTGGTTCGTGAGACAGGGTTGCTGGAGGGCCAGGGTGGCAACAAGCCGATGTTGCTGCGCTTCGTCGACAGCAGTTCGTCGCTCGCCAACGTCAAGGTTGGCTCCATCGTCGATACCGCCGGAGGTACGAAGGGGCTGGCCCCTCAGGGCATTCCGATCGGTGTCATCACGCGCATCGTGTCGCAGTCGGGTGATAGCGCCGATCTGGTCGAGGTCACACCGAACGCCAGCCTTCGTCAGCTCAACTTCGTTGCGGTCGTCCTCTACGTCTCCGGAACTGTCGGTCCCTGACCGGTGCGCGGGTTCGTTCTTGCACCGCTGATTCGCCTCTTGCCAGTCGGCCTGGTGGCGCTCTCGTTACAGCGGATCATTTTCGCCAACCATCCGATGCACGACGTGCAGATCCAGCTGGTGTTGGCACTGGTGGTGGCGGCCGGCGCCGGTGGCGGACTGGACCGTGGCGCGATCGCCGGCTTCGTGCTGGGAATGCTTTCCGACGCCAGCGGCGACACCCCGTTGGGCGTGCTGGCGCTGGCGTATGGCTTAGGTGGCCTGACGGCTGGTTACCTGCACCGTTTCACCACCGATCCGCAGTGGTGGCTGGCTGCGCTCTTCGCAACGATGGGCGCGGCGGTGGGGGAAACGGCAATACCGGTCGTGAAGACTCTCACTGGTGACAGCGGGTGGATCACCACCGACCTGCTCGTCACCGTGCCGATCGTGGCGGTGACTGCCGGCCTGATGTGCCCGCTACTGATGCCGGTCGGGCGCTGGATGATGGGCGTCAAGCGGAAGAAGTGGAAGGCGATGACGGAATGAACATGACGAACGTGACGTCTCGAAACCTCCGCGCGCGGCCACTTCCAGTGCCATTCAGACAAGACTGTAGAAATGGCTGTTGACAAGCGCTCCGCCCGACTTGGCGTCCTTGCCACCGTGTCGCTCATCCTCATTGGTCTCCTCGGTGCCCGACTATGGTTCCTGCAGGGCGTCCAGAGCGAGGCCTACCAGGCGAAGGTGACGGCATCGAAGACTGCGGTTGTCTACACGCCGCCCGAGCGTGGTCGCATCTTCGACGCGAAGGGCCGCGTGCTTGCGGACAACAAGCGCATCCTCACCGTGACGGTGGACTGGGCAGTTGTCAAGAAGCCGAAGAATCGCCAGGAGCTGTTCGAGCGACTCTCCGGTCCGCTCGACACCCCTGTCGACGACCTCATGCGCCGCTATGACCCTTGCCATCTGATGCCAAAGCCCTGCAGGGAAGCGCAGCTGTACGACCGACTGCTGCCGCTGCCGCTGAAGGAAGATGTCGACGAAGACACGGTGGCGTTCATCAAGGAACGAAGCGAGGACTACCCGGGCGTAGACGTGGTGGTGCAGTACAAGCGCGTCTACCTCTACGCGCCACTCGCATCGCACGTCATCGGCTACATGGGCTCCATCACCAAGGAGAATCTCGACACGTACCTTGCGCAGGGTTACAAGCGCAATGAACGCGTGGGCCAGTTCGGTGTCGAGCTGAGCTTGGAACGCGAGCTACACGGTCGCTGGGGCAAGCGGGTCTACGAGGTGGATGCCTCCGGCAGCATCGTGCGCGAACTCACGGACCAACGCGTCGAGCCGGTCGCCGGCTTCGACGTGCAGCTCTCCATCGATCTCGATTATCAACAGTTCGCCGAGCAGGCATTGGAGACCGAGTTGCGTTCGCGGCGTGACCTTCCGTTTGACGAAAGAGCAGGTGACCGCGCACCACGTAACCCGCGCGATCCGATCACCAACTTCACGACGCGGGTCTTCTTCAAGACGCTGCCCGACGGCACGAAGCAGGACTATCCCGAGTATGTGAACCACAAGGCGCCCGCTGGTTCGGTGGTCATGTTGGACAACCGCAACGGGCAGGTGGTGGCGATGGCCAGCTACCCGACGTTCGACAACCGGTGGATGGAGGCCGGCATCACCGGTACGAAGTACAAGGAACTGTTCCCGAGCAAGAATCCCGATGGCACCAAGATCGACCCTGACCAATCGATTCTGGTGAACCGCGCGGTGCAGGGCAACTACAACCTCGGCTCCACGATCAAACCCTTTGTGGCCTGGTCGGCGATGCACTCTGGGCTGATCACACCCAACGACGTGTACCTCGACCAGGGCACGTACACGCTGAGCCAGATTCCGCCTGAGGACTGTCAGAACAACGGCGGCAACTTCAAGTGCGTGTTCAAGAACGCCACCTGCGGCAACGGCAGGCCATGCCAGTACGGGCCTGTCAACGTGGAGAGCGCACTTGCGGTGTCCAGCGACGCGTTCTTCTACAGGCTCGGGGAACTGTTCTACTACGCCAGCAGGAAACAGCCCGAGGGTGACCCCAACCTGCTGAAGGTCAACCTGCAACGGTTCGGCTTCGGCAACAAGACCGGTGTGCAGTTGCCCTACGAGTGGAGTGGGCGCATTCCCGACGACGCCACCAAGAAGGCCCTCGTCGAGGCGGGGGTTCTGGCACCAGGTGAGGAGCCTCGCTTGTTGGTGGGCGACGAAGTGCAGGTGGCCATCGGGCAGGGTCTGATGGCCGCCACGCCATTGCAGATCGCGGTTGCCTACTCCACGCTGGCGACAGGCGGTTTCCGCCAGCAGCCGACAGTGGTGAAGGCGATCTATTCACCGCTGACACCCGACCTGTCGCCAGGAGTCGCCGACCTGGAGAGCGGAACCATCGTCAAGTCGTACGACAAGCCGACGATCGTCGATCAGTTGGAGGACAACGGCTCGCTGGGTGCCATCGGTAGCGGCCTGCATCGTGTCATCCGTGGCCCTGGCACCGTCTACAAGGACGGTCCCCACAGACCAACCGGTTTCACGTTGTTCAAGGACTCCGATGTCGACGTGTCCGGTAAGACGGGAACTGCCCAGGGCGCTGGCAACCTGCCGTGGAACGACTCCTCGGCGTTCGGCGCGTATGGCAGCACCGATGCGCTGCCCTACACAGTGGTGGCGTACCTGGAGAAGAGTGGGTACGGCGCAAAGGCGGCCGGTCCGGTCACCAAATGCATGTTCACTGCTCTCAGCGATCCCACTGTGATGGCGCCGGTGCTCATCAGCGACACGTTGGACCTCGGCTCGACGTTGCCGGCACCATCCAACCCGCTTGCGAAGGCGGCATGCCTGACGGGGATCCCTGATGGGCAGAAGGGGTAGCGCCGCATGACGATGACCTTCCTGCAACGCAAGCCCGACTCGGGTCTTGGCAATATCCGCTCCAGCCCCAGTGCGCCGTCGCGCAACATCGATTGGGTCTTGCTGCTGGCGCAGAGTGTGCTCTCCGTGATTGGGCTGGCGGTCATCTACTCCGCCTCGCACACCAAGTTCACTGATCCATTCCTGTTCGTCACTCGCCAAGAGGTGTTCCTGATCGGCGCCTTCATCACGATGATCATCGTGATGAGCTTCGACTATGACTGGTGGAAGGATCGATCCCGGTTCCTCTACGGCGTCACCATCATGTTGTTGGTGCTGGTCATCCTGATCGGTGCCGTCAGCGGCGGCGCTGCGCTCAGCTTCGACCTCGGCCCGCTCAAACTGCAGCCAGCCGAGTTCGCCAAGTTCACGGTGCTGCTGATTGTGGCTGCGTACCTCGGTGATGACCGCAGCGACGAGCTGCCGTATCACCGCTTCATCATCGGGCTGGTACTGGTGGGGGTTCCGGCGGCACTGATCATCATCCAGCCTGATCTCGGGTCGGCATCAGTGCTGATCACGATGGCCATGGGCATCATGCTGGTGGCGGGTGCCAAGGCTCGTTACATGTTCATGATCACGGCGGTCTCACTGGCAACAGTGGGTGCTGCGGTGGTCGCTGGTTTCGTCAACGACTACCAACTGCTCCGATTCCGGGCGTTCCTTCACCAGGATTCACGCGAAAAAGACCTGCAGGATGTCATCTACCAGGGTCGCAACGCGATTCGAGCCCTGGCCACTGGTGGTATCGACGGCAAGGGTTGGCTGCAGGGCCCCATCACGAATGCGAAGAACGACATTCCCGTGCAGTGGGCAGACTTCCCGTTCTCCGCGGTGGGCGAGCAGTTCGGGCTGATTGGTTGTGCAGTCGTGATTGGGCTGTACGCCTTGCTGCTGCTGCGAATCTGGCGCATCGCGCACCTCTCGCGCGACCTGCTGGGTACCTACATCTGCGTCGGCGTTTTCGCGATGTTGCTGTGGCAGATCTTCCAGAACATCGCCATGACCGTCGGCATCATGCCTATCACCGGTCTGCCGCTGCCATTCATCTCGTACGGCGGGTCAGGCATCGTCACCTTCTTCGCGCTGATGGGTTTGGTCCAAAATGTGCACATGCGCCGGTACCGATAGCCATCACTGTGGCCCGTAGACGGTGACGGTAGGCTGTCCAGAACATGAATTCCCTCTGGGCGCGGATCAAACCGCTCCTGGCTCGGTTCACAAAGCCAGCCCGTGACATCGGGTGCGAGATCGGCGTGGCAACCCACCGGCAGGCGCTGGTGATGGTTCGTTGGCTGGTCGTATCGCCCGAAACCTGCGAGTTCGGCGTGTCCAACCAGGGGTTGCAGGTCCACCACGAACTCAAGAACGAGCGCGACACGCACGTCGCCCCGCGCAACGACGCGCGCCCGACCACACCACACGATCCAACGCGACGGCATGCAGCTGGGTTCTTCCCACGCACGTCGAGTCGCGACGCGCGCCCTCATGGGGTGCGCATGAGAAGGGACTGCACCAATGGACAACAACGAGCTCGATCTGGCACAGGCTGCCGAGAGCGCCGAGCAGGCTGCGCCGCAGCCAGCGGAGATCGTCGAGGCTGAGCCGGCGGACAGTTCCGCTGACGGACTGGACGGGACGGAATCGCTGGACGATCCGACGGTCACCACGGCTGCGCGCAAGCGCCGCCGCGGTTCGCGTGGCGGCCGGAATCGAAAGAAGCCGCGCCCGGCCGGCGAGGCAGGAGCCGATGACGACGATGACGACGATGACGACTTCGACGACGATGATGGCGGAGTTGACGATGATGGCAGAGTTGACGATGACGGCGGAGTTGACGACCACGATGTGGCCGCGGGTACCGCACCGAAGGAAACGCCGCCGGTGAAGAAGGCGGCCCCTCGTCGTCGGCCAGCCGCTGCCATTGAGAACGACGTCGAGTTGCCGGATCGATTGAGCGAGGGCCGGCCGTCGCCAGAGGCAGCAGAGAAGGCGCTCGTGCGCCGGCCGCAGATCGGCGACACCCGTCCATCATTGGCTGCGCCGGCGATTCCGCCGCCCGGGCCGGCCAACGGGCAGCCGACCACGAAGAACACTCAACGCGCCAAGACTCCGACGACCGGCGGCATCCAGAAGTCGAACGGCAACTCGAAATCGAACGGTAACGGCAACACGCCGCCTGATCAGCGGTTTGCCGACAGCGTTGACGCCGACCAGGCTGGCGAGAGCGAGGCCGCGAAGAAGAAGCGTCGCCGTGGCGGTAAGGGTCGCGGCACCGGCGGTGGTGGCGGCGGCGGGCAGGGTGGCCGCAACGAACCGATGCCTGAGATGGATGCCGATGTGCTCGAGCGTCGCCGTGGCCGGGAGCGCAACGGTCGCCCCGTTGGCCGCTACCTGATGTGCGTGCAGGTGCGCCCCACCCTTACCCAGGTGGCTGTGCTGGAAGGCCGCACGCTGATCGAGCACTACGTCAGCCGTCCCGCCGACGATGTCAGCCAGATCCACGGCAACATCTACGTCGGCAAGGTGCAGAACGTGCTGCCTGGCATGGAGGCAGCGTTCGTCGACATCAGTACGCCGAAGAACGCCGTTCTGTACCGCGGCGACGAGCAGTACGACCAGGACGACATCGTGCAGAAGCACGACCAGCCGCGGATCGAGCAGATGCTGAAGTCCAAGCAGCTGATCGTGTGCCAGGTCACCAAGAACCCGATCGGCGCCAAGGGTGCGCGACTCACTCAGGAGGTGTCGCTGCCGGGCCGTTTCGTGGTGCTGATCCCGAACTCGAAGACCTACGGCATCTCCAAGCGCCTGCCCGACGATGTGCGCAAGCGCCTGCGCAACATCTTGGACCGCGTCAAGCCTGCCGAGCACGGTCTCATCGTTCGCACGGCTGCCGAGAATGCCACCGAGCACGAGCTGCGTGCCGACATGACCCGGCTGCTCGACCAGTGGAACATCATCGAGGCCAAGGCCAAGAAGGCCGGCGGTCCGGCGCTGCTGTACCGCGAGCCCGAGCTGGCAGTGCGAGTCATCCGTGAAGAGTTCAACTCGGAGTACCGCGGCATCGTCATCGACGACCAGCGCCTGTTCGACGACGTTCACGACTATGTCAACGCGTTCAACCCCGAGCTTGCCGACCGCGTCGAGCGTTACGACGCCGAGGAGGAGGGTCTGCCGATTTTCGAGCGGTTCCACATCCACGAGCAGCTGCACAAGGCGCTGGATCGCAAGGTGTGGTTGCCCAGCGGCGGCTCGCTGATCATCGAGCACACCGAAGCGCTGACGGTCATCGACGTCAACACCGGCAAGAACGTTGGCACCTCGAATCTGGAGGAGACGGTCTTCCGAAACAACCTGGAGGCGGCCGAGGAGGTCGCCAAGCAGCTGCGATTGCGTGATATCGGTGGCATCGTCGTCATCGACTTCATCGACATGGAGATTCGCGAGAACCGCCGCAAGGTCGTCGATTCGTTCCGCTCGGCGCTTGCTCGTGACAAGACCCGCACGCAGGTGTTCGACATCACTGAGCTGGGCTTGGTGGAGATGACGCGCAAGCGCATCGGTGAGGGCCTGCTGGTCAACTTTGCCGATCAGTGCCCCAACTGTGAGGGTCGAGGCGTGGTCATCGACGCCGCATCGCTGGAATGAGCCAGCAAGTTCGCCTTCATCCGGTTGGTCGGGCTCTGTTCCACGCTAGGATCGCAGAGCTATGTACGCAGTAATCGCATCTGGCGGGAAGCAATCCCGCGTCGCCGAGGGCCAGCAGGTCCACGTCGAACTGCTCGACGCCGAGCAGGGTTCTGAAGTGTCCCTCACCCCCGTGTTGGTAGTGGATGGCGAGACTGTTCTCGCCACCCCCGACCAGCTCAAGGGTGCCTCCGTCACCGCCAAGGTGGTGGGTTGGGCCAAGGGTCCCAAGATTGACGGCTTCACCTACAAGCGCCGCACCAACCAGCGTCGTCGCTATGGGCACCGTCAGAAGTACCACGTCATCGAAATCACCTCGATCAAGAAGGGCTGAGCCTCATGTCAAAGACAAAAGGCGGCGGGTCAACCCGCAACGGCCGCGATAGCAACGCTCAGCGCCTCGGCGTGAAGGTGTTCGGCG
>JBBQMG010000097.1:0-16077 GCA_038328705.1 Acidimicrobiales bacterium
AGGAGCTGGACAGCACGTACGACGGCCACGCCAACTGCTTCATCGAGACCGGCTTCGGCAAGGCACTACTGATCGACTTCAACTACGAGACCGAGCCCCTCACCGGGCACTTCCCCGCAGGCGTCGGCATGCCGTTGCTCAAGGAGAGCCGGATGAACCACCTCGGCAAGCTGATGTTCCAGTGGGTCTACTGGCACGCCCTGCTGCAGGGCCGTGACATCCCCGGCATCGGTGCCGACATGCCCACCCGCGGCAAAGAACTCCCCACCTCTGATACGTCAACCCGAACGACACAAGGAGCATCCTCATGACCACTGCCACGTACGCCGGCGCCACCGTCGAGCTCAACGACGAAGGGTTCTTCGTCGACCCGAACGCGTGGACACCGGCGATGGCCGAGGAGATGGCGAAGGCCGACGGCCTCGACACCCTCACCGAGCCACACTGGACCGTCATCAACTTCATGCGCAAGGAGTACTTCGAGAAGGGCACCGGCCCGACCGTGCGGGTGCTGGGCAAGACCTCCGGTGTGTCCGTGAAAGACCTCTACCTGCTGTTCCCGAAGGGGCCAGCAAAGATGGCTGCTCGTATCGCGGGCATCCCCAAGCCGAAAGGTTGTATCTGATCATGGGTTTCCGAACCGAAGGCACCGAACCAATCACCAAGGTGTCGATCGTCATCTCCAAGGGTTCGTTGGAGGGCATCTATCCGGGCCTGATCATGGCCAACGGCGCCCGCGCCGAGGGGATGGAGGCCAACCTGTTCTTCACCTTCTTCGGGCTCGACGCCATCCACAAGAAGCGGATCGAGCACATCAAGGTGTCCACCGTGGGTAACCCGGCCATGCACATCCCTACCCTCATCGGCGGGCTGCCCGGCATGAGCGGGCTGGCCACTCACATGATGAACAAGACGATGGACAAGCTCGACATTCCGCCCATCCCCGAGTTCATCGAGATGATCGGCGACACCGGCGCCGGCATGTACGCCTGCAAGGCCTCCGTCGACATGTTCGACCTCACCAAGGACGACTTCGTCGAGCAGGTGCAGGACATCATCACCGTCGGCGATTTCTACGACCTGGCAGCAGGCGGCCAGATCATCTTCACCTGAAATTTTGTTGAGTTTCTGCCAGATCTTCTTGTCGCGAAGCCTTTGTATCTTCTCCAAGTCTCGACGATCTATGATCCGCTCAAGGCTCCGGCTTCAACCCTGACGAGAGGAAACCATGGAAACCACAACGAACGACGTCGATCTCCTTCGAGAGGAGCTCGCCACTCTCCGCAAGGAGATGGACGTGCTTCGCGCACAGGCCCCGGTCGCACGTGCCGTCGCCACCTCGGCTGTGGCCGCCGACGAGGAAGCGCCCCAGAGCAACCGTCGTGGCTTCCTGAAGCTGGCCGGTGCAGCCGCTGCCGGTGCCACCGCCGTCGCTGTCGTCGGCTCCAGCCAGCAGGCTGCTGCCTTGAACGGGGATCCTCTGCAAATGGGAGTCGCCTCGCAGGCTCCATCTCTAACGACCCCCGCCAGCAAGACACGCATGTACAACCCGAGTGGCACCGACCTGATGCCGGTCCTGATGCACTTCGACAACTACACCTCCGGTTCCGTGACCGTTCCCGCCAATCATCGAGTCGCTCTGGCGGCCACCCTGTCTGGCCCGGACGCAACTCTCGGCTATCGCACCGGTCTGTACGCTAAATCGACCAATCCCGTTGCTGGCGGGGGCGGCCAGGGTGTTTTCGGCTCGCACGAGGGTGTCGACAACACGTTTGCGACCGGCTATTCGTTCGGCGTGTTCGGCAGTGCCGAAGCCGGCGGCTACGGCGTGATGGGCTATACGCCCACCGGAACCAACTCCACGGGCGTCCTGGGCCGCTCTGACGCCGGCATCGGCGTCGTCGCTTCCAGCTACACCGGCGTCTCGCTACTGGTCCGCGATGGCGGCCGCCTGCAGCAGGCGCTGCGCGCTACGGGCGCACCCGTTTCGGGCGCGTTCACGATCGGCGAGCAGATCCGAGATGGCGTTGGCGACATGTACATCTGCATCGCCTCGGGTACCCCTGGCACGTGGCGCAAGGTGACGGCCCAGGCTCCTGGCTACGCCAATGCCGGTGGATCCATCAACCTGCTGCCGCAGCCCATCCGCCTGCTCGACACCCGCCCCACCACCACCGCGCCGCTCAACAACGGCTTCGCCAAGGTGGCCGGCAACACCACCCTGACCCTGCAGATCACCGGCACCGCCGTAGCGGGAGTGTCAGTACCGGCCGGCGCCAAGGGCGTCATCGGCAACATCACCATCATCGCCCCCACCGGCGACGGTTACGCCCAGGTGTGGCCGTCGGGCGCAGCGCCCACCACGTCGAACATCAACTACGGCACGCTCAACGCCAACCCGGCCATCGCCAACTCGTTCATCACGGCCCTCGACCCAACCGGCAAGATCAACATCCTCACCTACCAGACTGCGCACGTGCTGATCGACGTCGCCGGGTTCGTGTTCTGATGAGTCGCTTCACATCTGCCACAGAACCCCCGAAGGAGCCACCGGTCACCATTCCGGCCTCCAATGAGCCTCCGCCGCCACCCAAGGAAGCGGAACCTGCTGTAACAACGCCGACTGGTTCGGCCGAACCACCCAAGCCGGAGGAGCAGCAGCCACGCCCCCAGGTCAGCGCAACCGCAGCCGACACCACGGCAACTCTGGAGACCTTTGATGCCCCCCAGGCACCGCTGGACACCCTGAGCGCCACAGCGGCTGGGGAAATCGGTTCCTTCGATGCACCACAGGCTCCCGGCCCGCAGATCAGCCCCGCCCCGTAGCCCTCGGGACCAGCACCAGAAAACGTGGCAACGACGTGTCGGTCGGTTCGCTCAGGCGAACTGGCCGGCACGTTGTCGCGTGGGCACTAGTGGTGGCGTGTCGCCGAGATGATCGCGTCGGAGATCAACGAGCGCCCGGAATCCCGGTGCGAGTGCCACGCCGCCAGTGCGAGAACCACAAGCCCATGCGAGTGGGTACTCCCACCCCGGGGTGCGAGTACCCACTCCGATGGATCCCCGCCACTCGGACCGACGCACTGGCACTCGCACTGACGTCGTGGCACTCGCATCAACGGAGATGGGTGGAGGGCAGGTTGGGGTGTGTCGCGGACACAGCTTGCGACATCACCAAACCCGCGACGCACGTTGTCGCGTCCGCTTGCTACAGGGTGTTGGTGATGGCGCCGGTCTCCGCGCCCTGCACGAGCTTGGCGTACTTACCCAGCACGCCGCTGGTGTAGCGCGCCGGGTTCGGCTGCCACGAGGCCCGGCGACGGGCGATCTCGTTGTCATCCACCAGCAGGTCGAGGCTGAGCGCGTGCACGTCGATGGAGATCTGGTCGCCATCGTGCACGAACGCAATCGGGCCGGCATCCACGGCTTCCGGGGCGACGTGGCCGATGCAGAAACCCCAGGTGCCGCCGCTGAAGCGACCGTCGGTGATGAGCGCACAGTCCGAACCGCGACCAGCGCCCTTCAGCGCACCGGTGATGGCCAACATCTCGCGCATGCCCGGCCCACCCTTGGGCCCCTCGTAGCGAATGACCAGGACGGTGCCGGGCACGATGGAGCCCGACAGGATGGCGGTCATCGCGCCGTCTTCGCCGTCGAACACTCGAGCGGTGCCGAGGAACTGCTTCTGTTCGGCGGAGAGCCCGGCCACCTTGACGACCGAACCCTTGGGCGCCAGCGAACCTCGAAGAATGACGGTGCCGCCCTCGCTGTGCAGCGGATTGTCCAGCGTGTGCACGACGACTCCGTCAGGTGCCGGCGGGTTGATGTCGGCCAGGTTCTCGGCCAAGGTCTTGCCGGTGACGGTCAGGCAGTCGCCGTGCAACAGGCCCGCATCGAGCAGGTGCTTGAGCACCACTGGCACGCCGCCCACCTTGTCGAGGTCGCTCATGTGGAACTTGCCACCGGGCTTCATGTCGCCGATGGTGGGAACCTTGGCGGCGATGCGGTTGAAGTCGTCGAGAGCGAGCTCGACTCCGGCCTCGTTGGCCATGGCCAGCAGGTGCAGCACCGCATTGGTACTGCCGCCGAGCGCGGAGGTGACGGCGATGGCATTCTCGAACGCTTTCTTGGTCATGATCATGCGTGGCGTGATGCCCAACCGCAGCAGGTTGACGACGGCCTCGCCGGCCATGCGTGCATCATCTTCGCGGCGGCTGTCGATGGCCGGCGGCGACGCTGTACCGGGCAGCGACATACCGATGGCCTCGGCGATGCTGCTCATCGTGTTGGCCGTGAACATGCCACCGCAGGCACCCTCGCCGGGGCAGGCCGAACGTTCGATCTCCCCGAGCTCCTCCTCCGTGATCTTGCCCAGCGCACATGCGCCGACGGCTTCGAAGACGCTGGTGATGTCGGTGGCCACACCATTGTGACTGCCCGGCATCGTGCTGCCGTTGTACACGAACACACTTGGCAGATCCAGCCGAGCAGCGGCCATCAGCATCCCTGGGATGCTTTTGTCGCAACCGGCCAGCCCGACGAAACCGTCGAGGCGTTCGGCGTGCATCACGCACTCCACCGAGTCGGTGATGACCTCACGTGAGACCAGTGAGGCACGCATGCCCTCGTGGCCCATGCTGATGCCATCGCTGACCGTGATGGTGCCGAACTCCATCGGGAAGCCGCCGGCGGAGCGCACGCCCACCTTGGCGTGCTCAGCCAGCTTGCGCAACGTCATGTTGCACGGCGTGACCTCGTTCCACGTGCTGGCGATGCCCACTTGCGGCTTGTCCCAGTCGTTGTCGGTCATGCCAACGGCGCGCAGCATGGCGCGCGCCGGCGCCTTCTGGAAACCGTCGGTGACGTCGCGGCTACGGGGTTTCACATCAACAGGAGTGCCATCACGTTCGGACATGAAGGCGATCCTACTGCGCGGCAACTGGGAGCTTCCTGTCCGATATCGCCGCGCGACGAGCCGTGACCACGCCCACCACCGCCAGCAGCAGCAGACCGGAGGCGGCGGTGACCCAGCGCAGCCCGATCTGGTCAGCCAGCTGCCCCTGCAGCAATGCCCCAACCGGGTACAGCACGCCAAGCACGAAGGAGTTGACCGCCAACACGCGACCGCGCAGCTCGTCGGGGGCCGACTCCTGCGCCACGCCGGCGAACGAGGTGAAGGCAAACCCGTAGGCCAACCCGACGAGCGCGAGCGCCGGTGCGGCGACCCACGCAGTCGGTGCTGCGCCATACAGGATCAGCGCCGGGCACAGTGCGGTGACGGCGAGCAGCATTACTCGCGCCAACCCGAAGCGCTGGGTGACCGCACCGAGGGTGAATGCAGCGATGACGGCCCCGATGCCCTGCGACGTCACCAACAGCGACGTCGCGTTGGAGCCGCCGCCCAGCACGGTGGTTGCCATTTGCGGAACGAAGGCGATGAATGGCGAGGCGATGGCGATCGTGGCGACCATCAGCACCAGCATCGAGCGCATCGCCGGCGAGTTGCGGGCGAATCGAAAGCCGTCGGCCAGCGCACCGAAGATCGGGCGCCGTTCGCCGACCGGCTGCTGAAAGCGCACCCGAACGACAGCGACGACGACGGCGAGGTAGCTCGCAGCGTTGCACCACAACGCCGCTTGGATGCCGCCAAGTGCAATCGCGATTGCGGCGAGGGCTGGGCCAACGACGCGGCCAATGTTCCACTGCGCGTTCGACAACCCCACGGCTGCGACCAACTGATCGCGCGGCACCAAGGTGGGCAACGTCGTCTGGAACGAGGGGAAAGTGAAGGCCGACACGCAGCCGGCGATGAACGCCACGACGGCGATTCCGGCGGGCGTCGCGTTCCCTGTCCCCACCCACAGTGCCAGGGCGGCGGCGATCAAGCCCGAGGCGGTGCTACCGACCGCCAACACGCGCCGGCGGCGCAGACGGTCTGCCATCGCCGAGCCGACCGGGCCGATGATGGCTCCCGGCAGGAAGCCGGCCGCCGCGACGATGGCCAACCAGCTGGCCTTTCCGGTGGAGTCGGCGACGTAGTAGCCGAGGGCAACCGTCTCCATCCAGGTGCCGACATTGGACAGCAGGGCACCGCCCCACATCAGCCGGAACGAGCGTGAACGGAATGGTGCGAGAGACGCTGACGGCATTGAGATCGACGCTATCGCTGAGCCCTCTCCTGTAGATTCGTCAGACGGCGGCAGCATGTGCGAGAGGAGGAGAACGATGGCTGACAACCCCTCAGTCAAACGACGCTCCACATCGCCGAGCCGTTCAACATCACAACGAGTCGGCCACTTCGGGCCGCGGTCACTTGCCGCCAGGTTGCTCACCGTACTGCTGGTGCCGATCGTCGGCCTACAGATCTTCGCCTATCGCGAAGTCCAGGCCCAGCGCAGCGCCGCGCGGTCGGCGGCGCAGGTTCGCTTTCAGGTTGCCATCCTGCAACGTGGCGGTCAGCTGATCGTCCCGCTGTATGTCGAGTACACCGCCACCGACGGCGTGGCACAGGCGGAAATGCTGGGTATCGACCGCGTCGCGCTCGCCGCTGCCACCGGCATCGACTACCTCGGTCTGGTCGCCGACGCACGGGTCGAACTGGATCAGGGTCTCGACGAACTCGTCGTGGCCGGCGCAGGCGTCGTGATGTCATCCGGGGCCGCACTCGACGAGGAAGCTCAGTCGGTCCGCAAGCAACTGGCGCAGGTTCGAGGAGCATTCGATGCGCACGAACAGGTGGCAGCCGATGTCGACGCGGTGTTCACGCGCATGATCGCATTGCTCCACGAGCTCGACGAACGCGGTCGAAGAGTCTTCGACACCGCCGGTACCAGCGAGCTGACCAAGGTGGGTGCCGAGACCGGGCTGCTGCTCGACGTATTGGGCTACGCGACGACCGAGCTGCACCTCCTCGCCCAGGCAGGAATCTCTGATGGTGATCGCGAGAGGGTGGTTGGCGCTCTGAAAGCCGCCGGCTCGTTCGACTCGTCGCTCGCAGGTCTGCGGGCCAACATCGCTCCGGCTCGCCGCGCGGCCTTTGACGAGGCGATGCAGGACCACTCCTTCGTTGCTGTCGATGCATCGCTGCCGATCTGGGCGGTACGCATGCTGCGCAACTCCGACGCTGATACCCAAGTCATCGACAACCGCAGCCTGCTCAACTCGATCGTCAATTTGCTGACGGCGTCATTCGATCGGCTCAACAGCCTGCAGACCTATGCCGACACCTTTCTCGCGGAGGAGGTGAGAATTGCCGACAGCATCCAAGCCGACGCTCAGCGCAACCAACGCAGCGCGTGGGTTGTCATGCTGGCAGCAATTGGCATCAGCCTTGTCCTGCTCGGGCTGGTCCTGGTCTCGATTCTCCGCCCGTTGCGGCGCCTGACTCGCCAATCGCAGCAGGTGGTCGAAGGCGACCTGGCGCTGGCCGCTGCCAAGCCAACCGGCCCCACCGACATTCGCGTGGTGATGCGAACCTTCAACCAGATGGTGACCACGTTGCGGGCTTACGACGCGCAGGTCCGTCGGCTGGCACTCGGCGACACACAGATCGACCATACGTTGCCGGGGCGGCTCGGCGATACGTTGCGGCAATCGGTCACCCACCTGGCCGCCGTCACGTCCAAGTTGCACGCATCCGAGGCGGCGGCCAATGTCCAGGCGCGGACCGACTCGCTCACCGGATTGGCCAACCGAACTGCGGCACTCGAGCACCTGGTGGTGCTCTCCAGTCAGGCCCGCCTCGCCAGAGTCCACAGTGCCGTCGTCTTCCTCGACCTCGACGGTTTCAAGAGTGTCAACGACACCCAGGGCCACGCCGAAGGCGATCGCATCTTGGGCGAGATCGGCGCCAGGTTGCGGGATGCATGCCCCGATGAGTTCGTTGCCCGCATCGGCGGCGACGAGTTCATCGTGCTGATCAATGGTGTCTCCGACCAGGATGAAGTGACGGCGCTCGCGCGTCGACTGATCGAGATCGTGTCGGCACCGTGCGCCGGTTCGGGCGGCCAATTGTTCACCATCTCGGCGTCGGCGGGCGTCTCGTTCGTAGATGGCACACGCGACCCGTTGGACTGCATCGCGCAGGCCGACTCAGCCGTGTACCACGCCAAGGAGTCCGGCCGCGGACGGGTCGAGGTCTACGACGCACGGTTGGCGCTCGACATCGAGGACCGCGCCAACATGGCGCTGACCATGCGCCAGGCACTACTCGACGACCAGTTCACGCTCAAGCTGCAGCCGATCATCGACGTGGCCACCAAGCTGCCAGTGGGCGCTGAAGCCCTCCTGCGTTGGAACCGTCCGGGCTCGGGCGAGATCGGGCCGAACGACTTCATCCCGATCGCTGAACGGACGGGCGTGATCCTCGCCATCGACGCCTGGGTGATCGAGCAATCCATTGGCATACTCCGGTCCTGGCAGGACGACCCGCTGACCGCTGCGCTGCGCATTGCCATCAACATCTCTGGCCGACACATCATCGACGGTTCGCTGAGCCCCCTGCTGGATCGACTGTGCACCGAGGCTGGCGTCGATCCAGGAATGATCGACCTCGAGATCACTGAAACTCACCTGGTGGCCGACGTTGCTCGCGCCAGCGCAGTGGTCGACGATCTACGCCGCCAAGGCATCAAGGTCGCCATCGACGACTTCGGCACCGGGTACTCCTCGATGGGTTATCTCCATCAGCTGACGGTGGACACGCTCAAGATCGACCGCGTCTTCGTTGCTGGAATGTGCGACAACCCGCTCGATCGAGCCATCGTCGAACTGCTCTTACGCTTGGGCGATTCGTTGGGTTTGAAGGTGGTCGCGGAGGGCGTGGACAGCGAAGAGAAATTGGTCGAGCTGCTGCTCATGGGCTGCCCGATGGCACAGGGTTTCTACATCGCCCGGCCGATGCCCGTGGATGACGCCACGGTGTGGCTCCGCCAACAGGCCACTCTCGCCACATTGCTCTGATCCTCAGCAAACCCTCAGGAAGCGCTCACACGTCTCTCAGGCGGCTGTCACATACTGCACCGCAAGATGCTCACGGCGAGATCGCCACTTCATGGGTGGCGTGGCGGTCTCGTTCGTGGGTGTCAAAGGCGTGCGAGTCGTGGCACTCACGACTTTTTCTGGTTCAGCAGCGCTGTCACCAGTTTGCCGTCCGCCTTGCCCTGGCTGGACTTCATCACCAGACCGACGAGTGCACCCATTGCCTTACCGTCGCCGGCGCAGAACTTCTGCCACGCGTCGGGGTCAGCTGCAATGGCGGCGTCCACCAGGCCTTCCAGCGCGGAGGTGTCCATTGCCTCGAAGCCCTTCGCGGCTGCGATTGCCGCTGCGTCGCCACCGTTGTTCGCGACCAGGTCCGCGAGCACGGCCTTGGCCTGCGTGGCGGTGAGCGCGCCCTTGGTTTCCAGCACGGTCAGCGCAGCCAGATCCGCGGCAGGCACGTGCGGTGAATCGGCGAATGCTTCCTTGACGTAGACGAGGGCACGGGCGGCGTCGCCGCCGGTGCCGCCAACCGCGAGGACGTAGTCGTCCTGGCCGCGTTCGACAACGCTGGTGACGGCTTCGCTGGTCGCCAGCTGACCGGTGGCTGCGGCGAGGCGTGTGCGCCGGGCGGCGGGCAGCATCGGGAGCGCAGCGTGGACGCGGTCGATCCATTCCCGCGAGGGCACCAGCGGGACAAGGTCGGGCTCGAGGAAGTAGCGGTAGTCATCGGCGTCCTCTTTGCTGCGCATCGTGTGCGTGCGACCGTCACCTTCGTCCCAGTGGCGGGTTTGCTGACGGACCGAGTCGCCGCTCTCGATGAGGTCGATCTGCCGACGAGCTTCGTACTCGATGGCCCGACCGACGCTGCGCACGCTGTTGACGTTCTTGATCTCGCATCGTGTGCCCAACGGTGCACCCGGCTTGCGCACGCTGACGTTCGCGTCGACGCGCATGCTGCCCTCTTCCATCTTCGCGTCGCTGGCGCCAATGGCCAGCAGAATGCTGCGCAGTTCACTGACGTAGGCCCGAGCGTCGTCGGCGCTGCGAATGTCGGGGCGGCTGACGATCTCCACCAGCGGCACTCCGGCACGGTTGAGGTCGATGAGCGAAGCTGTGGCGCCGTGGACACGGCCGCCGGAGCCACCGACATGAGTGCTCTTGCCGGCGTCTTCCTCCATGTGTGCCCGCTCGATGCCGACGCGCACGCCATTGGGGAGGTCGAGGTAGCCGTCGATGTTGAGCGGCTGGTCGTACTGGCTGACCTGATACGCCTTGGGCATGTCGGGGTAGAAGTAGTTCTTGCGGTGAAACGTGCACGCCTGGATGGTGCAGTTCAAGGCGGCGCCGACGCGCATGGCCAGCTCGACCGCGTGCTCGTTGAGCACGGGCAGTGCGCCAGGCAGGCCAAGCGTGACCGGGTCGATGTTGGTGTTCGGCTCGTCGCCGAAGCGATTTGGGCTGCCGCTGAACAGTTTGGTCGTGGTGGCCAATTCGACATGGACCTCGAGGCCCACCACCAGTTCCCAATCGCCGGGGAGACCGTCGTAGTCGCTCACTTCGCCACCGCCCTTTCCAATGCGGCGCCCACCCGGAACATGACCGGTTCTTGCAACGTGCCGGCCAGCACCTGCACACCCACCGGCATGCCGTGTGCACCGGTTCCGAAGGGGACGCTCATGCCTGGGTGACCAGCGAGGTTGCTGGGGATCGTGTAGGTGTCGCACAGGTACATCGCGAAGGGATTGTCGCTCTTCTCCCCGAACTTGAATGCCACAGTCGGCGAGGTGGGTGTCAGCAGCACGTCGGCGGTTTGGTAGGCGCGTTCGAAGTCATCGTGAATCAGACGGCGAACCTTCAGGGCCTTGCCGTAGTAGGCGTCGTAGTAGCCGGCGCTGAGGGCGTAGGTGCCCAGCATGATGCGACGCTTGACCTCCTCGCCGAAGCCGGCGGCGCGGGTGGCGCCGTACATGGCGTTGGTGTCGGGGGCGTCCACGCGCATTCCGTACCGCACGCCGTCATAGCGGGCCAGGTTGCTGCTGGCCTCGGCTGGGGCAATGAGGTAGTAGGCGGTGAGGCCGAAGGTGAAGGCGGGCACGGTGACGTCGACGATGGTGGCACCTTGCTCTCTGAGCGCCTCGAAGGCTGCTTCGAGGCGCTCTTGCACATCTGGATCAGCGCCCTCGGGAAGATCGGTGATGCGACCGACGCGCAGGCCTTCGACGCCCTGCTGAATCGCGTCGACGAGCGACGGGTGCTGCTGCGGGATGCTGGTGCTGTCGAGCGGGTCGTGGCCGCCGATGACGTTGAGTAGCAGGGCCGCGTCGTGCACGGAGTTGGTGAACGGACCGATCTGGTCGAGGCTGCTGGCGAATGCGACGAGGCCGTAGCGGCTGACGTACCCGTAGGTGGGCTTGACGCCGACCACGCCGCAGTGGGCAGCGGGCTGACGAATGGAGCCACCGGTGTCGCTGCCGAGGGCGACCTGACTGAAGCCGGCGGCGACTGCGGCGGCGCTGCCACCGCTGCTGCCGCCCGGGACGCGACTGGTGTCGTGCGGGTTCTTGGTGGGGCCGAAGGCGGAGTTCTCGGTGCTGCTGCCCATTGCAAATTCATCGAGGTTGGTCTTGCCGACGATGACGGCACCGGCGGCGCGAAGCGTGTCGACCACGGTTGCGTTGTACGGCGGCTTCCAGCCTTCGAGGATCTTCGACGAGCACGTGGTGTCCACCCCGCGGGTGCACATGTTGTCCTTCAGGGCAATGGTGACGCCGGTGAGCGGCCCGGGGTCGTCGCCGGCGGCGACCTGTGCATCAATGGCGGCGGCATGCTCGCGGGCTGCGTCGGCCAGGACGAGGTTGAATGCGTGGATCTCAGGCTCGCGAAGTGCGATCGCGGCAAGGTGGCCTTCGAGCACTGCGGCGGCCGTGGTAGCGCCGGATCGCACGGCAGCGGCGATATCGGAAGCGGTGCTACGACTCATCAGCCTTCGCCTCCGATCGGCGGGACCCGGAAGCAGCCGTCTTCGGCTGCGGGTGCAGCAGCGAGCACCTCGTCGCGGTCGAGGCACGGACGGACCTCGTCGGCACGAAACACGTTGGTCAGCGGGTAAGGCTGCGTCATGGGGGTCACGTCGGCAAGGTCGAGCAGGTCGACGTCGGCGAAATGCTCGAGCATTCCGCCCAGCTGCAAGGTCATGAGCTCGATTTCAGCGGGAGTGACGTCGAGGCGGGCGAGCCGGGCCACTTTGGCAACATCTGTTGCAGAGATTCGTGCGGACACGCGTAAATCCTACGGGGAGGTGCTCCTCTGCTGGCAGGTCAATTCTCGTGGCCGGAGCGTCAGGCGGCAGCGAGCAACTCGAAGAGAAGCCTCGCCGAGATGTCAGGTCGCACATAGTGGTTGTTGATGCCCAGTTCAGACAGTTGCATGCCGACCGCATCCAGCTGTGCCCGGTACGCAGCGAGGTCGCTGGACGGGAACGTTCTTCGTGCCGGCGGCCGGATGCGAGCAATCCTCACGCAGGTCTGGCAGGTGTGCTCGACGGGACCCTCGTTGAAGGTTCGGTTGTAGGGGCGACGTTTCAACCCACACAGCGTTGCGCGGTGCTCGCCGGCCTCGGCATAGCCCGCCGGCCGAAGCGCGTGCACCTTGTACAGGTGGTTCACCGTCATGCCACCGGCTTCGTAGCGCGTGAAGCGATTGGGGAGGTGCCCGAGTGGGCCGCCTGGGCGGGTGATGAGCTGCTCGGGAGGCGGGAAGACGCCGAGGCCGCGGCGGCGCTCGTACGCCCGCTGGCGGCAGCTGACCTTGCAATAGATCTTCTTGCGCCCAGGCCCCCTGCGGAGTTCGAAGACGGTACGACACCACAAACATTGGCGCTGCTTGGGACGTGGGACTGCGGTGAGTTGTTCGCTGTTCATTCGGCTGTTCTACGCCGGGGGTGTGATGGGGTAGTGCGCGATGCCAGTGCGGGCCAGAGCCAGGAGCCAGTGCGGCCAGCGCTCCTCCACACCCTTGTTGAATCTCCACGTGACGATTCCGATGGGGCTTCACCGACCTCCACGTGATGATTCGAGAACAGAGCGAAGCCACGTCCGGAACATTCCTGAATGGCACCTCTCATTTCGTCACGTGAAGATTCCGCAAGCGATCGGGAGAAGACGCCCGGGCACTTCGAATCATCACGTGGAGGTTCGCCAAGGGCTTCGAAGAAACGAGGGTAAGGGTCGAGGCGAGCAGACCATGCACACCGTGCCCAACACGGGCCTGGCCCAGCTGACGGTGAGGCCGAACTGCACTGACCTGAACCTAGACCTCGACGGAAGCAGCGCGAAGGTGGAGTAGTACACCGGATTCTGGGTGCTGCCACGGCAGTTGCACGCCGTGCACCGCCAGTTGCGTGCCGGTGAACATCGAGCCACTGCCCGCCCACGTCACCATCGCTCCGGCCAATGGCAGCTGCTCGACGACGTATTGAGCGTCGGGAAGCAGGCCCGGCAGTCGCAATGGAGGCGGCAACAGGCTCATGCCCGACGTGAGCCCGGCATGTACGACCAAGGCTTCGCTGCGGTCGGTCGCGTACACGCCGTAGGCATGACTGGATGCGGCCTGGCCGTTGAGCACCGGGTCGAAGCGGACCACGTCGCCGCTGTGCAGCAGGCCACGGAAGCGCTTGTGCAGGGCAATCACGTCACGCAGGCGCGAGCGCTCCTCATCAGTGAGCGACAGCACGTTCCACTCCACGCCCAGGTGACCGAACAGCGCTGTGATGGAGCGGAAGGCCAGCGAGTGCATACGCCCGGTGGTGTGCGAACGGGTAGGGCCGATATGTGCGCCCATCAGCTCGTACGGGATGAGCATCGACGCGCCCCATTGGATCGTCCGTCGTTCGAGAGCGTCGTTGCAGTCGCTGGTCCAGACACGCTCAACGCGACGCAACACCTCGTGATCGATCCGCCCCCCACCGCTGGCGCAGCTCTCGAACTCCACCGTCGGGTGTCGCACCCGCAGCGCATCGAGCAGGGCATAGAACGCCAGCGTCTGCGCGCGGGTACCAGCAGCGCCGTCGCTGCCACTGCCCTGCACGTGATTGCGATTCATGTCCCACTTCACGTACGCCACGTCGTGGTCGCGCAGGACAGCGTCGAGCTGCCCGAGGATGTGGGCGAACGCATCAGGGTGCGCCAGGTTGAGCACCAGTTGGTTGCGGCCCAGCACCGGCTCATACCCAGGGGTTGTCAGCGCCCACTCAGGGTGCTCGCGGTACAGATCGCTGTCGGGGTTCACCATCTCGGGTTCCACCCAGATGCCGAACTCCATGCCCAGCCCACGCACATGCGCGATCAGGGGGCCGAGGCCGTCGGGGTAGACCTCCGGAGAGACCCACCAGTCGCCCAGGCCGCGATCGTCGTCGCGGCGTGAGCCGAACCAGCCGTCATCGAGCACGAAGCGCTCGATGCCCAACGCGGCAGCGCTGGCGGCCAGCCCCTGCAATGCCTCGGTGGAATGTTCGAAGTAGACCGCCTCCCAGGTGTTGAGCAGCACCGGACGAGGGGAGCTCGGGTGCGACGGCAGTGCGCGCAACGAGCGGTGGTACCCCCAGGACGCCGGCGTCAGCCCGCCACCGGAGTAGGTGGCGATGATGGTGGGCGAGTCGTACCACTCTCCAGGCTCCAGGCACACCTCACCGGGGTGCAGCAGCTCACCACCCTGCACGTACCGCCGGCCGTCGGGCATACAGTCCGCGAACAACGTGTGATTGCCGCTCCATGCGACGTGCACGCCCCACACCTCGCCATGCCACTCGCCGAATCCGGGGGTGCCGGCGAAGACGAGCGGCTGGTGCTCGTGCGAAGTGCGGCCCGCCCTGTTCTCCGAGACCCAGGCGCCGCTTCCCCACGGCCGTCGCACCGGGTGGAACTCGCGGGTCCAGCGCCCGTCGAAGGTGAGCAGCTCGGAGGCATGTGCCGGCACGGGCACGGTGGGGTGCAACGAGTCCAGCAGGTAGCGAGTGGTGCCTTCGTTGGTGACCCGCGCCTGCACGGTGAGCACATCGCCGACGACGATCGTGGTGGTGAGCCGCAGCCCGGCCACCGAGTCGAGCGCAACGACCGCCACCTCGCCGTCGATCTGCGCCACCTCGCACGCCCGGAACCGAGGCGCCCACGCGGTCCCACCCTGGCGGTGGCCGGTGAGCCCCGAGCGACCCTGAAAGCCGCTGCCGTGCTCCGGAATGACGCTGACCGGCGCCACGAGGTCGAGTGCCCCTGCCACCAGCGGCCGAGCCAGGGCCGACGCAACCGAGGCAGGGTCGATGTCGCCCAGCGGCGCGCCCCAGTGCACGATGACCGGGGCGCCGAACGACTCGTCGATCACCACGTCGGTGTGCTCACCGCGCAGATGGATCATGGACTACCCCTTGTTGGCGCCGAGCGTCAACCCACCGATGAACTGACGCTGCAGCGCAAGGTACACGACGAGCGTCG
This sequence comes from Acidimicrobiales bacterium, assembly GCA_038328705.1. Taxonomy (GTDB): domain Bacteria; phylum Actinomycetota; class Acidimicrobiia; order Acidimicrobiales; family Ilumatobacteraceae; genus UBA668. Next base: position 15,468 of record JBBQMG010000097.1, read on the forward strand.
GCATCGCCACGATCATCGACGCAGCGGCGATGAGGTTGTCGTTGGAGAAGAACTGACCGCCGAGGTTGGCGATCGAGGACGTGATCGGCCGCTGGTCACCCTGGTTGATGAGCACCACCGCCCAGAAGAAGTCGTTGTACAACCAGGTGAACTCCAGCGTCGCGAGTGCAGCAAGCACCGGGCGGCACAGCGGCATGATGATCTGGAAGAACTGCCGGCTGACGCTCGCGCCGTCGACCAGCGCGGCTTCACCCAGTTCCTTTGGAATCGTCTTCATGTAGTTGCTGAGCACGAACGTGCAAAAACCGGTCTGGAATGCGACGTGCACGATGATCACCGCGATCTTCGTGCCGAGCAGGCTTCCGGTATTGGTGTCGCTGAGAAGGTCGGGCCACGGGGTGGCCTTGAACATCTGGAACAGCGGCTGGAAGATGACCTGGGCCGGCAGCAGGTTGCCGGCAGTGAACAACAGCAGCAGCGCAACGTTGAAGCGCCAACTGAAGCGGCTGACGGCGAAGGCCATCGTGCTGGAGAAGAAGAGGATGAGCACGATCGACGGGATCACGATGAACATCGTGTTCTGGAACGTGTGGGTCATGTTGCCCTGGGT
>JBBQMG010000098.1:0-16039 GCA_038328705.1 Acidimicrobiales bacterium
CCGACACATACCCCGGACCCCGAGCATCCAGCACCGTCACGTTCAACACCACAGCCGCAGCATCGACCGGCACACCACCACGCCCAGCCACCTGCAACTCCGTCACCGAACCAACACCCGACACACCCGAACCCAAGAACACCCCGTCCACCGTCGACAACCCCGCACCCGACGGAGACTCCAACAACCGAGCCGGCACCAACGGAACGAACGACGGTGCCAGGGGAGCCGGCGGTGTCGTCGGCGGCGTCGCTGCGACGACTTCCACCGGCCCGCTCGGGTTCGAGAACGACCCCCTGTTGCCGCTGACGTCGGTAGGCACGGTGACGAAACGGTACGTCGCGCCCACCTCACCCGCGAACGGCACGGCACTGCTGCTCACCGCGTCCGCGACGAGCGCGTAGTCGCCACCGTTCTTCGATGCCCAGACGTCGACCAGGCCGACGCCAGAGCCCCCGGTGTCGTCCGCCGCCCCGATAGCCACCGAAACCGGGTTCACGGTGCTCGACGAAACGGTTGGAGCCGAGGTCGGCGCAACGGCATCGACCACGACCGTGTCGATGTTGGTAGCAATCGCCGGGTTACCGTCAAACACGATCGACGCCTGAGCCACGATCGCCGTCCCCGTGGTGGTGCTGGCCAGCGCATGGACCGCGTAGCCGACATCGCCCTCGCCCTGCGGCGAGATCGAGTTCTTCGGCAGGAATCCCCGGGTGGTGTCCGCCGGCTTGGCCATCGTTGCAGGATCGAGCCCGGTGAATGTCCAGGTCACGATGCGGCTGATGGGATCGAGGCGCGCCTTCAGCCGGACGTAGAGCCCGCTGCGGTCACGATCGTCGAGCAGCGTCGTCCACGAGCGGACACCGGCCGGGGCGGCCCACCGACGACCCCCGAAGCCGACCGAGCCGAGCTCGAAGGTCGCCAGATCCAGATCGGCATCCAGCGTGTGGGTGATCACGACCTCGTTGGCCGGCAACGTGGCGGACGCCTTGTTCTCGAAGTCGATACGGTACGGCAACGACTCGGCCACGGACACGAAGCGTGTCGAACCCACGAGTGCACCTGCCGGGCCGGTGATTGCGTTCGGGTCGTTGGCACGGCCGTTGTCGCTCTGACCCCCGGGCCGCGGGTATCGGTTCGGCGGCTTCCAGCCCGACTCGTTGTAGAGCTTGGACTCATCGCCGCCGTAGATGTTCTCGAAGATCCAGTTGCGCGACCCCTCGTCGATGACGTTGAACAGCGGGTCCCACACCAGGTCGCTGCCCGGCAGGATCGTGCCCGACAGTGTCTTGAGAACTGCGGTGGCAGTCTGACGGACCACGAGTGCGCCGTTGTCCACCGGATCGTCGCCCCACTTGTCGTAGATGTTCTTCAGCGCCTGGGCGCCGTTGAGGGCCGCCCCGAACTTGCTCACACCACCGAGACCGCCTCCTTGCCCGGGCAACGCAACCTTGCTCGTACCGAGGAGCGTCTGGGCTGCATCTCTGTATTGCTTTGCCTTCCATGAATTGCGGAAGAAGTTGCCGTCGCTCGCCGCGCCCCCCGCCAACGCTGCCGCCCGCCCGCGGTAGGTCTGGGCGAGATCGGTGATCGCCCGATTGTCGAGGACGGTCCCGACCATGTTTGCTGCTGAGTTCACCGTGTCGACGAGCCCGACACTCTGGGCGAAGTTCAATGAATCGATACCGTTGTCGGTGTTCAAACCGAGCAACGCGGCGCCGTTGCCGACCGGGTCCTGCGTCATCTGGTCCCACCAGCCGTCGTCACCCCCGGTGATGTCGACCCGGTTGACAGGATCGTTTCCGGCATAGGTCGCCGGGTTCGCGGCGGCGAAGAGTTGCGGATCTTCAGACACGAACCGTCCCGATGTCGGATCGTACGCTCGCGAGCGGACGTCGATCAGGCCGGTTGGTTCGGTCCGCAAACCCCACGCGCCCTGATAACCGAGGGGCTGCACCGTCGAGCCGGTGCGTGCGGCCACCTCGCCGAAGGGCAGGTAGCGATACGTGTCGGTGACCGTACCCGAGCCGTTGGCGAGAGCGAGCACATCGCCGCGAGCATCGGTGGCATAGAAGGCCGTCGGGGTGCCGGTGCCGTTGAGACGGGCGGCGATGCCCTGGCCCCACGCATAGCCCGCCTGTCGCGTGCCGGTGCCGTCATACTCCGCGAGGAGCCAACCACCGCTCGTCGGGTCGATGAGTAGGTTCGTCGTCACCCCGGCGGTGGTCCGCGTGATGGGCGTGCCGAGCGCGTCGTAGGTGTACGTCGTCGTCTGCCCGCCGACGACTGCGCTCGACATCTGACCGCGAGCATCCCAGCTATAGGCGGTGGTGCCCTTGGCGATCTGACGGCCTTCGGCGTCGTAGCTCACACCCTGGCCGCCGACACTCGACGGCCGTCCAACTGCGTCGTTCACCGTGGCGATGTTGCCGGCGACAGAGTCGTTGACGGTCAACCGGTTGCCGTTGCCGTCGTAGGTGTAGGCAAGGGTTCGCGCTCCGGCGCCGACCGTCGTCGCACCGGTCAAACGACCCCCACCGTCATAGGTGTAGGTCGTCGTGCCAGCGGCGTCGATTCGTGTCGCGACCCGGTCACGGGCGTCGTAGGTCATCTGCACGTCGGCGATCACGGTGCCGCCGGCCGATGCGCCGTCAGTGGTGCAGCAGGTCGTGCGCTGCCGGGTGACTCGGCCGAGCACATCTCGCGTGGTTTCGACCCGCATCCCGTTGGCGTATCCGATCGCCGAGAGCCGGTCGACCGCGTCGTACTCGTAGCGAGCCAGCGTGGCCCCGCCCGAGGTGACGGTTGCCAGGCGGCCGCGACTGTCGTAGGTGGCACCCGTGACCTGGCCGTCGGAGGTCGTTGTCGAGATCCGCCGACCGGCTGCGTCGTAGGAATAGGTGAGGCCGAGCCCACTCGGATACGTGACGCCGGTGAGCCGATCGCCGGAGTCGTAGGTGAAGGTCGTCGCGCCGGTCGGGCCGCTCGCCCTGACGAGGTTGCGGTGAGCGTCGTAGGTACTGGTCACGATGCCGTAGCCGGCGTAGTTCGACGTCTCGACCTGATCGAGCACGTTATAGGCGTAGGCGACCGACTTGCCGGTCCGGTCCACCGACAGGCTCGGCCGTCCGGCGCTGTCATAGCCAATGGTCGATGTCTTCCCCGCTGGGTCGGTGATCGCGACGGGCCGCAGGGCGGCGTCGCGGGCGATGGTCGTGGTGCGGCCGTCCTGGTCGGTACGAGAGGCCAGCGTGCCATCGAGGTCGTAGACCGCGGTGATCGTGCCGCCGTTGCCGTCGATCACGCCCGACTTGTTCCGGGCGGCATCGGTGAGGATCGTGTCGCTGATCAGGACCCCGTCCGCGAGCACTCCGACAGCGGCTCCGGATGCGTCACGCCGCAACGTCGTGATCCGGCCGAGCGCATCCACCGACTTCGCCACCGAGCCGTCCGCATCCATCCACGTCCGGATCGTGTTGCCGAGTGCGTCGGTTCTGGAGATCGAGCCGTCGCCATTGTAGGTGTTCGTCGAGTTGACGACGCCGTTGACGGAGGTCGTGACCGGCCGGCCGAACGCATCACGCGTCGTCGAAACGACGACACCGTCGGGCCGAGTCGCGCTCGCGGGCAGCCCGTCGGCGCCCCAAGTCATCGTATGGATGCTGCCGTGCAGGTTGGCACTCGTCTGACGACCGTTGGCATCGTAGGTGTAGGTCAGTGTGCCCCCGTTGGGGTCGGTGATCTTGGTGATCCGCCCCGAGCCGTCATAGGTGTAGGCCACCGTGCCGGTCGGGCTGGCGATCGACACCAGCCTCGTACCGGAGTATGTGAACGTCGTGACGCGACCGTCGGGTGTTGCCGAACTCTGGAACACGCCCGTGGGTGAGAACTGGCGACGCGACCCGTCGCGCGCCGTCAGCACGAAGTTGCCGGACACGATGGTGAGCACATCGCCGTCGCCGGGAGGGTTCGAATACGTACCGTTGGGCAGCGAGGCGAAGCGCAGCCGCCGCGTGCCGTCGGTGACAAGAACGTCACCGGTCGACGCTTCCTTCACCAGGCGGGGCAGCGGCAGCCCGATCTGGCCGACGCCGAAGTCGCCGCTGATGAACGCATCGAGACGGTCGTCGGCGGAGATGCGGGCGAGGTCGAAGTTGATCAACCGCCCGGGATTGTTGATCCGCTGGCCGAGACCGGACAGGTAGGTGGCAACGCTGGCGAGGTGCGCCTCCAACACACCCGCAGTCGTGCTCTTCGGTACGCCGAGCATCGCCGGACCATTGGCCCGGACCCAATTCTTCGCGCCAGTGGTCACGTCGTCGGTGAGGCCAGCTGCAAGCGCGTCACCGAAGTCGTAGGCCGCAGCGCGGTCGATGAACGCGTACGTGTAGTGCACCACAGCATGGGCGGCGACCGACGTCGTGCGCAGGCTCAACGTCACCGAACCGGTCGCGCCTGGGGCCAGGATACCCGCGGGTCCGTCGGGCCCGATGGCGAGAACCTCGACACGTGATGAGCCGAGCCCCGCAGCGTCTGGGTAGTGGAGCGTGCCGGAGTCCACTGCAATGGTGACCAGTGGTGCGGGCAGCGAATAGCCGGTGCGGTTCGTCCAACGAACCACGATCGGGTTGTCGACCTCGGAGCGTACGAGCGACGGTGCGACGATCTCGATGGTCGGCTCGAGCGTTCTCGTGTCGACAGCGACCGAGGGCGCCGTCACCGTGAGCGTGCTCGGCGAGACCGCAGCCCCGACCGAGACGGTGCACGATCCGAGCGCAGCAGGAAGAGCGAACAGCGACGTCAGATGGGTCGGACCGTCGACCTGGGTCGACTGGGCGTTGACCACCGTGGCACCGCAGGTGAGTCGCACGACACTCGCTGCGGTGAACCCAGTGCCGGTGACTGCCACTGCGGTCTGCGCCGGTGAGCCGGCGAGCACGGCCGTCGGAGTAGATGCAGCGATCGACAGACCCGGGGCGACCGCCGTGACGTTCACTGTCACCGGTGCCCCGCTGGTGTTGCGCAGCAGCACGTAGCGCTCGGTTGAGCCGTCGCCGCGCGACACGATCATGTTCCCGTTGACCGCCACGGCATCGTGATCCGTATCCGTCGGCAACCGACCAGCGGCCGCGAAGGCGAGCACCGAGGCACTTGTCGCGATGGTCACAACCAGATCGCTGCTGGGCGAGCCGACCAGGCGGAGCAGTCGGGTGCCCTCCAGCGGAGCCGTTGCAGCGCCGACGACTCGGGCACCATCGTTGCCGACCGTGACGGCCACAGCTCCCCCGCCGACAGTGATGGCGCTTGCCCCGATCTGCACAGGCTTGGCACCAAGGGTCACGGTGCGATCGTTCATCGGCAGCGACAGGTCGGCGTCGACGACGACCACGATGTACTTGGGACCCACAGCCACAGCGGGGATGCGCACCTGCACCGAGCCGGCCAAGTTGCTGCCGGCAGCGACGGCTCCGGAGCGACTGACCTGGCCGATCAGCACCGATGACGCGTCGACCGATGGCCCGTTCGACAGGTAGACGTTCTCGACCCACGGTGTCGAGGTCGCTGCAGCGACGTTCGTGGTCCACGTCACCGCGGTGTCGTCGCCCACGTTCGCTGAGACGGCAGCCGACACACCCGATACGATCAGCTGTGTCGTCGCGATGACCGCAAGGCGGGCACGGCGGGGACCGCTCGGATACGAGAGGCTGTAGCCGGTCGAGGTGGACACGGCCGCACCGACGATCTTCGCAAATGAGCCGTTGATCGGACCATTCGGTGCTCGACCGAGGATGAGATCACGAGGTGCACCGACCAACGGCGGCGAACCGGTGTCAGTGACGACCTCGAGCGTGCCACCCAATGAGTTCCCGCGCACGTCGACGAGCGCTGCGAGCCCGGCAGCGGACGACGCGACTCGCAGCACCGACGAGACACCGAGCATCAGCTCACCACTGTTGACGCAGCTCTGCTGGAGGTCGATCAGACCGTTGTTGGTGATCCCGCGAAACGAGCAACCACGACTGCTGGGCAGCACCTGCAGGACGCCACCGGGCTCGTTCGTGATCGGTGCGATGACCGTGTTGTAGCCCCCCGTACCGGCTGTGGGCACGTCGGAGGTCACGACAATGGTGCCCCGATTGCTGAGAGTACCTGCGCTGAACGTGGCACCGTACTGGGGGCGGCCACCCATCGTGATCGTGCCCCGGTTCTCGACGGGCAAGCCATAGGCGTTGATGTCACCGTTGACGATGAGGTGCTGGTTCTCATGAATGACGATGGGACCGGATTGGTTACGCAGCCCGCCACCCTCGCCCTCGCGCACGATGGCCGAGGCGGCGCCGTTGCCGAGAAATTCAACGTAGGCAGGGTTGAGGATCACGGGGTTGCCAGTGGCATTCCCCTCCAGGACACGGAACGTAGCGAAGAACCCGTACGTCGGGCTGGAACGGGTCAGCAGGACCTGGCCATTGTTGGCCAACGTGCCGTCGCGCAGCTCGAACTGGGTGTCACCCAGGACGAACGAGGCACCAGCGTCGACGTCGATCGCTGCGTCGTTGCTGATCGTCGAGAAGTTCGTGTACAGCGAGGCATTGATCTGGATCGTGCCGCCTGCTGCGTTGACCAGCGTTCCGGTCGTGCCGACCCAGCCATAGGTGTTCGTCGGCTGGGCCGCGGAACCAACTCGGATCATTCCGACGTTGGTGACAGTCGGGTTGTTCTGGAAGGTCCAGTTCGACTGACACGTCGAGCCACCGATGCGCGGCGTGAAGTCGATCGTGCCCTCGTTGCGCAGAGTTGCGTTGGTGAAGAGGTTCGCGTCGGACGCGGTGGCACCGCACACGACCTGCACGGTCTGCGTCGAGCGCAGGGTGCCTTCGATATAGGCGTTCGCTCCCGATCCGACCACGAACGTCCCTGCGCCGGATCCGGTGAAGCGGGTCACGCCACCCACCAAGGTCACATTGCCACCGACGATGGTCGATTGCACCGGCGTCGCGTCGGCCGACTTGCCCTGTTCGAAGTAGCCGCCCGCCTGTGCGTTCACCACGAACGAGCCGCCACCGGTCAGATCGATCTGCCCGCCCATGTTGGCGAACTGGCTGACAACTCTGAGGGTGCCACCCGACTCGACACGTACGACGCCACCAGTCAGATTGTTCAGCAGCGACTGGTAGTTGCCGACCTCGAGAGCGCCCAGAGCCGCCACCTCGATCCGGCCGCTGTTCTCGACGGTCTGGTCGTACGTGCTCGCAGTTCGAACGTTCGCTGTCACCCGCAACGTGCCCTGCACCTTCAACACGCTGCCTCCGTAGACCGACATCAGCGAGATGTCCGTGTCGACGAGGGCCGTCTTGCCGACGGGTATGCAGATCTGGCCGAAGTACGGCACTGCTGACGGGCTGGTGTCCCAGTTGCCAGCAACTCCCCAGGAGTTGGAGACGGCGCCCGTGAAGGTCGCCACAGCACCCGTGAAGCCACAGTCGTTGACGGCAGCGGCGACCGGTTGGACGACGGAAAACGGGCTCATCGGCACGCTCAGCAACACGCTGACGAGAATCGTCCAAGCTCGGGTTGGACGGCGGAGCTGACGATGCGGAGCGTTCATTCCCGGAGCGTGCGCATCCGCCGTCCAACGAACGTCCGACGAGCGACGCCGTCGGCCCAGTTCGAACTCTTTGGGCAGACCGAGGACGAGTTCGCCGACGATGCTGCGCTGGATCTGGCTGGTGCCACCCCAGATCGTATTTCTCCGGCCGAAGCTACATCGGCGCCCTCGACGACGAAGAACACGTCGCCAACCAACGACTCGATACCTGTTACGCCCGCACGTCACGAACGGCATGTCCCTAGCCCCCACAGCCGACAGAGGCCGCGGAGTGTCCCGCCGTAGTGGTGGCAGTGAACTCAGCCGGCAGCTTGGAGTTGCCGGCTGTCATCCTTACTGGTCAGCGGCCGACGGTGCTCGGCCTGCTGAGCGAACGATCCGCCCATTACACGGCTGGCCAAGTGTCGCCTGGCCGTACCCCGATCGGTTCAGGTTCGATGTTCGGCCGGGCGCCGGACTCCATGTCCAAGGAATCGTTGGGCCATCGGCCATGCCATCCCTGTGGCTCTTTTGTTCGCAGTAGTCGCGTGTGGCCCGGACCAGCCGCCGTTCACGGTGTCGTGGAAGATCTGCAACCACCGGTCGAAGAGCTCAGGGGTGAACGGCAGGTGATCGTAGAGGTGGCGGTGGCTCTCGATGATGTCGATCTCGTAGCCCTGTGCGTAGAGCAGGACGTGACACCAGTAGTCGGCGACTGCGCCGATGTGGGCCTGCCAGTCGATGAACCCCGGCCGGAAGTTTAATAGGGGTTGAGGAGATCGTCTTGGCCGACATCGACGTATTGGCGGGTCACCATCTCGACGATCTCTTGCGGCGTGTCGAAATCGCGTCCTCGATGCTCCCAGGGTCCGCAGCGGTCCAGGGTGTCGACGTGCACGTCGCCTGGGATCATCACTGCTTCTGGTTCGCGGAAGAACTGGACGTAGAACCGGGCATCGGTCGAGAGTTCGACGTGGTGCTAAATGCCGGGCACGATCACCGCGGTTTCACCAGCGCCCACACGCTCGTCGCGCGGTGAGTCGCCTTCGAGGTCGACGTAGCGGACGGTGCCGGCTTGGACCATCAGCTCAGCCCATACGGTGGTGCGGTGCGAAGTCGCGAGCGAGTCGGGCAACGTCGAGTAGTCGAACAATGGTGTACGGCGGGCCTCGACGAGCGCCGCAGGAAGCTTTGGCTCTCCCATTCGATGTACCACCTTTCGTTGTTGGTCAACTGCGAGAGACGGTAACGGGTTCCTCGGGCTCACGGACTCTCGGGCACGTGGGAGGATGCGGTGGTGAAGATGACCACGCTTGCCGACGCACCCGATTACGACCCTGAACGGTTCGTCGCTGCACCGTTGCTGGACGGCTCCCGATCGAATGTCCGTGTGATCCGGCTATCCCCTGGCCAAGTCCTGCCTCCGCATACGCACTCGACGTCGGATCTAATGATCTACATCGTGGAAGGCTCCGGCAGTCTTGACATCGACGGCGGCACGGTGGCCTTGGTCGCCGGGTCGCTCGCATACTTCCGTGGCAACGAGGAACTGCGCCTGGCCAACGGCGGAGCCACCGGCCTGACTGCGCTGGCGTTTCTGGCTCCACCGTTTCCGCCGCGGTCAGCGTGAGGGTCGTAGCCAGGGCCGTGGCCGCCCTTGACGTGTTCGCCACCGAACCACTGCCGGCCGGGAATGAACGGGCAGTGGCGTGGTGGGCTCGTTTGACGTGCCACTTGGAGTACTTTCGTTTGATCAGGCGCGGACAGCTGCGATGTCGCCGGATCGGGTTCAGTCGGCGTAGGAGCAGGATGATTGCTCGTTTCCAGCCGTGATCGTCAGAGTCCGGAGGGGAAAACCGCGCGCCGGTGACAGCGAGCGGCGACTGATGTTGAGTGCGGCGGTGAAGCTGACCCGGTCGGGGTCGATGCCGCCTTCGTGGGCGGCTTCGAACATCAGGGTGCGGATCGCGAAGTGGCAGCACAGACGCCCCCAGATCTCTTGTTCGACGAGGGCGGGCGACTTGGAGCGGAGCACGACTTTCGATCCGCGTTGATGTGTTTTGAGTTCACCGAACGCCGACTCGATCTCCCAGCGTTGCCGGTAGCTTTCGGCAAGCTTGATCGCTGACACCTCGTTGGGGTCAAGCAGTGAGGTGAACAATCGGAACGGCCCCAGATCGGTTCCGCTGCTGTCCTCGATGGAGTACTCAACAACACGGATCACGATGTGATCGCTGTCGAGTTCCGAGTTCTTGCGTCGCATCTCTGCCAACCACGACCCGTCGTCGAGAGTCTCGAGGCGGCAAGGTTTCACGTTCCTTTTGGCCCGCCAAATCAGATCGGCTCCCATCGCGATGCCTTGTTGCCACAGGTCGAAGCCGGTGAAACCGCGATCCGCGAGCAACACCATGCCGGGCTCTAGACGATCAATGAGCACCTTGGACATGACAGTCTCCGACGTCGTGTAGGGACCGATCTCGGCATCGAAAATCGCGTGCGTCGAGCACTCACCAAGCGCCACCATGCGCCAACTAGTCTGACCAGGTCTGAACCACGACCCGCCCACTTGCAGTCATGAAGCGTCGCGGCCGGAAAGTACGAGAAATCCGCTCTTGCGTTGTAGCAACGGTTTCGCACCGGTTTGATTGGCGGACATGCAGTGCCCCCTTTGTTCCAGCGACGCCGGCACCAGGCCTCATCTCACCGTCAGCGACTACGTGTACGTCGCCTGCAACGCGTGCGGTGCGGTCCGGCTGGAACCATTTCCGCAGCCAGACCATGCGGCGCAGCTGTACGGCGACGAATACTTCACGGCCGCTGCCCACGGCGGCTACGCCGACTACGTGGCAGACGCCGCCATTCACCGCCGCAACGGCCGTGCGCGCCTGCGCAAATTGGGGCCAACCCCCCACCCAGGCGCGGTGCTGGTGGATATCGGTTGCGCGTACGGCTTCACACTGGTGGAAGCCGCCGCGGCCGGATGGGTGCCGCTGGGCGTGGATGTCAATGTCGCCGCTCGCGCGGCTGTCGAGAGCTCGGGGTTTCGAGCAGCGCCGACCCTTGCGGCTCTGGACCTCGAGCCCGGATCCGTGAGCGCCATCACCTTCTTCCAGGTGCTCGAACATCTGCCGGATCCTGTGGGAGCGCTTCGCGAGGCCGCGGGTCTGCTGGCACCCGGCGGTCGTGTGCTGATCGAGACGTGGGACCGGCGCAGTTTCGTCGCTCGCATGATGAAGGAAAAGTGGCAACAGGCCACTCCGCCATCGGTGTTGTGGTTGTTCGACGAAGACGACGTGCGTCACATGTGCAGCGCCTCAGGACTGCAGCTGCAACGTTGGCAACACAGCGTGAAATGGGTCAGCGTCGGTCTGGTCGCCGGCCAGTTGGGAAACCGCGGGTCACGCCCAGGTCGCGCCGTTGGCACCCGCCTGCAGAAGGTGGCATTGCCCTACCCGCTCGGCGACCTCGTCACCGCACGCGCCGCAAAACTCTGAACGACTGCCTGGACTAGCGGCCGGGAAATGTGCCGGCGGCGACGATGGTGGCGCTGAGTTCTTTACCCAGCTCGGCCAGCGTGGTGACCTGAGTTTCTGACAGGCTGGCCCAAGGGGCGGCTGCCAACTCGTCGGTGTACTGCTCCACACGATTGCGGTGGGTTCGGCCGGTGGGCGTGAGTGCATTGTCATTCACCCAGCCGCGCTGCTCCAGGCGCTCGACGGCTGCTACCCAGGCCTCGTTGCTCCAGCCGCGGGTGGCCTGCAACACTGATGCGGGCACTGCGCCGGTGGCACCGTGGATGACCAGCGCTTCAATGCCCGAGACACCTTCAACCGTCAGCGCCGCTATGTGGCCATCGCCGCGGAACTCACGCAGCAGCGTGATCGCGAACCACAGCGCCATGTGCGGCTCGGTGGGCCATTCCTGTGCCAGATGACCGGCGAACAGCGAACGACCCTCTGGCGCGCAGGCATCAATGAGAGAGCGCAGTACATCGACGGCCTCGGCGATATCCGGCTGCGACAAACGATCGCCGAAGATCCGCACCAGTGCGGCATCAGCAGCATCGAGACGCGCCTGCCACAGTGCAGGGGCGGTCGTGCGCTGCCAGGCCTGGGGCACGAGCGCACGAATGCGACCAGGCTCGAAGTTGTAGAAGGAGGCCACGACGACCTCGGCGGGTACCGGGCCCATGGCTGCGACGCGAGACGAGAAGTATCCCATCATGCCCGGGTCGAGGCCGAGCGCCGTGTAATACTGGTCGGCCTCGGGGACGAAGTAGATCAATCCGTGGAACGCTTCGAGCCGTTGCCAGAGAAAGCGAGACCTGCTCGGTCTACCACTCACCAGTTAGCGCTCATCGCAATCGACAGGACCGATGGCGTCACGAATCATGCGGTGAAAGACGGCCAGCGGGTACTCCCACTTCGGGCTGAGCACGCCGGTGTCGTAATTTCCAGCGTCGAGGTTGCGCTGAACGTGCTCGCACATGCGTGCGTCTTCGTCGGCTACCTCTTCACTGAACTTCACGATGTCTTCGACGCCCTCCGCGTTGTCGTCGAAGAAATACTCGAAGATCAAGTCGCTGTGCGTGTGGCCGCGCGGCAGCCAACGCTCAACTGCGAAACCGCCAGGGAACACATCGAACGCGAACGTTGGCCAGAAGTAACCGAACACGCCAAACGTGCTCTCGTCGCGCGGCGGCATCGTGTGGATGTTCCACCGCGGGTCTCCTTTATAGAGGACCTGATAGTTCAAGGCATCCGCATCGCGGCTCATCGCCGGATGTGTGGTGGGCAGGTGATAGCCCTCGAGGAAGTTGTCGCCATACGTCTTCCAGTTGCAGGCGACGTGGCGAACGCTCTTGCTGTGGAAGCGGTAGCTCTCCAGCGGAACGCCAGCGACCTCACCGGGGAACTTGCCCAGCCACTCGTGCAGCGGAGCGATGGCGGGGTTGAGACACACGAACACCATGCCGCGCCACGAGCCCACCTGAATGGCAGTGAGGTCCATGTTGTCGGGGGCTTCAGCACCGAAGTCGCGAGCGCTGAGCAGCTTGCCATCAGCGTTGAACGCCCAGCCGTGGTACTTACACACCACGTTCTTCGAACAGCCTTCGCCTTCGAAGACGATCGGGCCGGCACGGTGCGGGCACATGTTGTAGAACGCGCTGAGAGTGCCATCGTCCTTGCGACGAATGAAGATCGGCCAGCCTGCCAGATTCTCAGTGACGTAGTCACCGGTGTTACGCAGCTGATGGTCGTACGCGACGTGTACCCAGTTGCTGCCGAAAATCGGCCAGCGCTCGCGCTGCCAGATCTTCGGGTCGTGATACCAACTGGCGGGCAACGTGATGCCAGGGTCGAGCGTGCGGTCGGTCTGCATCAGCGCCTGCAGCTCTGGCCGCGGGCGAACCGTGACGGGGCGGGAGTGCAGACTGGTCATCGCGGCGGCTGGTCGTTGACCGCGTTCAGCTGTTGCAGCGCCATGAGATCCCTCATCTGCGCCTGCATACCTTCCGGCGAGCCATCGAGGAAGAGCACGTTGCCCTTGCCGTGTTCGGCCATCTGACGAATGGTTTCCGTCCACATCGAGAACAGGATCAGCGACGAATCAACCGTGGTGGTTGCCGAAGCGAGGCCCCGTGCCACTTCCTCGCGGAACAACGCCACACCCTGACCACGCAGCTGAGCGGCGGTGCGCTCGGCTTCGGCCTCGATGCGCACCGCGGTACCCAGTGCTTCGGCTTCCTTGGTCTTGCGGATGAGCAGCGCATCGCCTTCGTTGGTGGCAGCAGCCTTGAGGTTGTTGCTGGCCACGACCTGCGCCATCGAGGTCGTGATGGCCTGGTCGAAGGTTATGTCGTTGAGCTGCAGGTCGATGAGGTGGTAACCCCACGTCTCGATCACGTGGTCAAGATTGTCCTTGACCTCGGCGACGATCTCGGCGCGCAACACGAGAATCTCGGCCTGCTTCTTCGTTGCCACGAAGCCGCGAGTGCTGCCTTCGACACTGCGCACGAGCGCGGTGAGGAAGTCCTTCTCGCTGACGAATTTGAAGGCGATGTTCTTGACCGTCTCCTCGCTCTCGCTTATCGCGCCGTACACCATCATTGCCGTGAAATAGACGTTGGCCTGGTCGAACGTGATCGCCTGGAACTGCAGCTCGACAGCGCGGTTCTGCACGCTGATGCGCCGGAAGATCTTCTCGATGAAGGGCACCACCACGTTGAGGCCCGGCCGCAGGGTGCGCCGGTATTTTCCGAAGATGGTGGTGACGCCGACGGTGCCTTGGTTCACCGTGCGTAAGCCGGTGAGGATGGTCAGCACAACGATGACGGCGAGAACAATGCCAGCAATGGCTCCGGTACCCATAGGTATTAACCTCCCGATTGGATCAAAGGCGAGTCTACGTCAGTTCATCGATGCACGATCGTGTAGGCCTTACGAATCGTCTCGTGCACGACCCACCGACCCGTCATCCCCGCTGGTGTGAGAATCACACTTCCGGCACGTAGCCCGAAAGCATGCCCTGGGCCTTCCGCTCCGTCGATGTGCAAGGTGGCGTGACCACTGAGCACGCAGAACACCTCGTCGTACCCGTCTCGACGGAACGGGAACTCGCCGGGCGTGCACTCCCAAACCCCAGTCTCCAATTGGTTCTGTGCCCAGAGCGTGGAGCTGGATTCGTACGGGTCGCCCGCGATCACGGTGGGTCGGCGGGTCGGCTCGCCAAGTGTGGCGGTGTGTGCGATGGGAAGGTGGGCCGACGCGGCAGAGGGGCCGGGCCGCTGATCGATGACGTAGAGCTTGCGGATGGTCTGGTGCACGTTCCACTCGCTGGCCCAATTGCGTGGCGTCGCCCACAGTGTGCCGGGCGCTGCGTCGTAGGCACCACTGCTGTGAGCCACCGAGGCGCGACCCGCAACCATGTACATCGTCTCGTCGAAATCGCCGGCGCCATCGTTGAGCGTGCCGGGTGTGCACTCCCAGATGCCGATCTGCACCTGACCGTCGTCGAGCAGCGGGTAGTCGCTGGTGCGGTCATCGGTACGACGCAGCGGAACAGTGAGAATGTCAGGCACGTACATGCCCGTCATTGTGCCGCACTCCAGTGCCAGCCGACCCGCCAGTGCCAAAACTGACACCCGTCCTCACCCATTTGCGCGCGCAAGAACCTTCTGTGCGCGATCCGTTCCAT
Organism: Acidimicrobiales bacterium; assembly: GCA_038328705.1. GTDB lineage: Bacteria > Actinomycetota > Acidimicrobiia > Acidimicrobiales > Ilumatobacteraceae > UBA668. The sequence goes on from JBBQMG010000098.1 coordinate 14,783, forward strand.
CTGCGGTTCTGGGCGAATGCAGTTCCGGTCCCCGGGACTGTGCAGCCCCATTTGTGGACGCAACCGTTGCGTGCACAAATGGGGGGATTCGTTCCAGAGGACTTGGGCGCGTTCAGTTCCGGAAACCGGAACTCAGGGCTCCCAGATCCGGGGCTAGATCGCGGACAGAAAGCTGACGATGTCGGGCCAGGCGTGGCGGTCCTGCCAGACGAAAGCGTGGCCACCTTCGTAACCGCGAAGCTCGCTGCCAGGGACCCGACTCGCGATGGCCCGACTGTTCGACGGCGGCGCCATCGCATCGAACTGACCGAAGGCGACCAGCGTGGGGCAGGTGATGTTGGCGAGCCGGTCCCACACATCGAGTTGGCTGCGAGCAACCAACTGCATTGCCTCGCCCCGCAGTTGCTCGTCCGTCTTGGGCAACGCGCGGCCAGCGGCGCCAAGCTCGACGAGGCGTTGATCGAACGGATGCGCGGCCAGAAACTCCGGTGTGTAGCGGCTGTCGGCGAGGTGGAGCCGCACACGAGCCTGCTCGTCGACCGACATCGCCGCCACCGTGTGCAGCGGGAAGCTACTTCCACCCGCGCCGCCGGGTGACGTGCACAACAGCGCGATCCGACCAACGCGCGCCGGCCAGGTGACGGCGAACTCTTGAGCAACCATGCCCCCGAAGCTGATGCCGAACAGAAGCGTCGACGGCCAGCCGACGTGATCGAGCAGCGAGGCTGCGTCTGCCGCGTAGTCAGCCATGGTCGGTTGCTCCTCGGGAACCGACGTGCGGCCCAGTCCGCGCTGGTCGTGGATCAAGACCTCGAAGTGCTCGGCCAACTTTTGGACCATCGGAGCAGCGCCGGCGATGGTGCCGCCAGACCCGGTCAGCAGTAGCAGTCGCGGACCGCTGCCACGCATCTCGTAGTAGACGTCGATGCCATTGAGTTGTGCGGTGGGCATGGTGCATCAGCCGATCAGGAAGCCGTGAGGGAAGGGGTCGCGCTCGTCGAGGAACTGCTGCGAGGTACCAGTGACCCACGCGCTGCCGGTGATGGTGGGCACGACAGCGGGGATGCCGGCGACTTCTGCAGTATCGACGAGGCGCCCGACGAAGTGAGTGCCGAGCAGCGACTCGTTGATGAAGTCGGTGTGCAGCGGCAGTAATCCACGGGCATGCAGTTGCGCGACACGAGCACTGGTGCCGGTGCCGCACGGCGATCGGTCGAAGTAGCCAGGCGCGATCACCATTGCGTGGCGCGAATGTTG
>JBBQMG010000099.1:0-15665 GCA_038328705.1 Acidimicrobiales bacterium
GGCCGCTGCCCAACGGAACCACCACAGCGCCTTGCGAGCGATCTTGTCGATGGCGATGAGACGGGCCTTGCCACCGATCTCCTTGTGCGGCTCGGCCTCGAACAGACCGAACGCGGGCACCTGCACGAAGTTGAAGTAGTAGAGCAGGCCGATCCAGGTGATGCCTGCCAGGATGTGCAGCCAGCGGAACCCGAAACTGCCAAGACTGTCTGCACTGAAAAAACCGTTGTAATTCGCGAGCACTTTCCGTACCCCTCCCTGGTGAAACCGAACTGGGACGTAACGTAGCACCGCCTCCCCAGGCGACTGTGAAATGGTCGGGGGCGGCATTGGCGCTGGTGGTATTAGCCTGCCATCTCGTCATGGCTCACGAATTCATCTACACCTGTTACAAACTTGCCCGCTTCTACCCGCCGGATCGCACGGTGCTGGAGAACATCTCACTGTCGTTCTACCCGGGCGCGAAGATCGGCGTGTTGGGCAGCACCGGCGCCGGTAAGTCGAGCCTGCTGAAAATCATGGCCGGCCTCGACGACGGCTACACCGGCGAAGCCCGCCTCACCCCCGGTTTCAGTGTCGGCTACCTCGCCCAGGAACCGCAGCTCGACGCGACCAAGGACGTCAAGGGCAACGTCATGGACGGTGTTGCTGCCGTGCAGGGCCTGATCGACCGCTACAACGAAGTGATGGGCATGTGGGCCGACCCCGATGCCGACTACGAGAAGGTCGGCGCGCTGCAGGCCGACCTTGAGGACAAGATCGCAGCTGCCGACGCATGGAGCCTGGAGCGCAACGTAGGAATTGCCATGGACGCACTGCGCTGCCCGCCCGACGACGCCGATGTCACCACGCTCTCGGGCGGCGAGCGTCGTCGTGTAGCGCTGTGCCGCCTACTGCTCAGCCACCCCGACCTGCTGCTGCTCGACGAACCCACCAACCACCTCGACGCCGAGAGCGTTGATTGGCTGGAGCGCTTCCTGCAGGAGTACACCGGCACGGTCGTCGCCATCACACACGACCGCTACTTCCTCGACAACGTCGCCAAGTGGATTCTCGAGCTGGACCGCGGTCGCGGTATGCCGTTCGAAGGCAACTACTCCAGCTGGCTGGAGCAGAAGCAAGAGCGCATCCTGCGCGAGGAAAAGGGCAACGAGGCCCGCCAGCGCACCCTGGCCCGCGAGCTCGAATGGGTGAAGATGTCACCCAAGGCTCGCCAGGCCAAAGGCAAGGCCCGCCTGACTGCGTACGACAAGTTGCAGAACGAGGCCGAGGCCGCCGAGCGCGGGCCCGACAAGTTGGAGATCACCATCCCGGTCGGCAAGCGCCTGGGCGACACCGTGATCGAGGTCAAGAATCTCGGCAAGGGTTTCGGGAACAAGCTGCTGGTGGAGGATCTGTCGTTCACGTTGCCCAAGGCGGGCATCGTGGGAATCATCGGGCCCAACGGCGCCGGCAAGACCACACTGTTCAAGATGCTCACCGGCCAGGAAGCGCCCGACTCGGGCACCATCGTCGTTGGCGACACCGTCGAGATGGCGTACGTCGACCAGAGCCGAGACGTGCTCGATTCCGACGCGTCGGTGTACGAGGAGATCACCGGTGGCGTCGAACACATGAAGGTCGGCAACCGCGAGATCCACGGCCGGGCGTACTGTGCCAGCTTCAACTTCAAGGGTGCCGATCAGCAGAAGCGCGTCGGCGATCTGTCCGGTGGCGAGCGCAACCGCGTGCACCTCGCGAAGGTGCTCAAGAACGGCGGCAACGTGTTGCTGCTCGACGAACCCACCAATGACCTCGACGTGGACACGTTGCGTGCGTTGGAACTGGCACTCGACGACTTCCCTGGGTGCGCCGTCGTGATCAGTCACGATCGCTGGTTCCTCGATCGTATTGCCACTCACGTGCTCGCCTTCGAAGGCGACAGTCAGGTCCGTTGGTTCGAGGGTAACTTCAGCGAGTACGAGGCCTGGCGCCACAAGGAGCTCGGCTCGAGCGCGGACCAGCCGCACCGAATCAAATACAAGCCGCTGGCCCGCTGAGGGCATGAGCTTCCAGACCGAGACCGACAACGAGCTGGCGACTCGCCTCGCCGTCGAAGCCGGCCAGTTGTTGGTCGGACTGCGTGCCGAGCTGTTCGGGCGCGGCGCGGCGCCGTGGCAGGTCATGGACACGGGCGACCTCGCCAGCCATCGTTTCCTGCTGAAGGCACTCACCGAGGCTCGGCCTCAGGACGCTGTGCTGTCCGAAGAAGGCGTGGAGGATCCCCGCCGCTTCACTGCCGACCGTGTGTGGATCATCGACCCGCTGGACGGCACCAACGAGTTCGGTGAACACGGCCGATCGGACTGGGCGGTTCACATCGCACTGTGGGAGCGCGACAGGTTCGCTGCCGGCTCGGTCAGCCTGCCTGCCCTCGACCTCGTGTTCTCCACCGACCCCGTACCGACGTTGCCCGCGCCCGAGCGCGAGCGGCCGCGCCTCATCACCAGCCGCAATCGCAATCCTTATGCTGCGGTCGTGGTGGCCAACGCGTTGGGTTGCGACGCGGTGCGCCTCGGTTCTGCTGGCGCGAAGGCGATGGCCATCGTCGTTGGTGAGGCCGACATCTACGTGCATGAGGGTGGCATGTACCAGTGGGACAGCGCGGCACCGGCAGCGGTGGCTCTGGCCGCAGGACTACACGTCAGCCGAGTCGACGGTTCGCCGATGGTGTTCAACGAACGCGACCCCTGGCTTCCCGACTTCCTGGTGTGCCGCATGGAATACGCCGAGCCTGTGCTGGAAGCACTCCGGAATGGCCGCCGAGCTCGCTGAGCACGCGCCCTAACCTGCAGCCATGGAGCTCTCAGCGATTCGATTCGAGGTTGCTGATCGCGTCGCGACGGTGTGGTTGCACCGGCCGCACCGACACAACGCGTGGACGGGCCGAATGCACAGCGAGTACCGCCGAGTGCTTGCCCATCTCGACTCACTCGCAGAGGTGCGAGCGGTAGTCGTCACCGGCACGCCGCCAGCGTTCTGCGTCGGCGGCGACAGTGCCGCCCTGGCCGGACACGCAGAGCGTGGTGCGTACGACCCTGGCCTGGAGCTGGAGCTGGCAATGCCCGGCTATGGCGTCGCCCCCGAGTTCGACGCCGACTTTGCGTTCCAGTTCGCAATGCGCTTCCCGATCATCGCGGCGGTGAACGGTGCTGCAGCGGGCGTCGGGCTAGCGTTGGCACTCTTCTGCGATTTACGCTTCGCAGCAGGGCCGGCCAAGTTGACGACCGCCGCGCCGAAGCTCGGGCTGCCAGCGGAGTACGGCATGAGTTGGCAACTGCCGCGCCTGGTCGGGGTGACTCGTGCCGCCGACTTGCTGCTCTCCGGGCGGGTCTTCACACCCGCCGACACTCTCGACTGGGGCTTGTGGAACGCTGTCGAGGCAGACGGGCCGGCGGCGCTCGCTGCCGCTCAAACCTACGCCCACCACCTCGCCCACGGTGTCGGGCCGAAGGCGCTCGCAACCACCAAGGCACAGCTGTACCGCGACCTTCTCCATCTCTCACCCTCCGTGGCAATCCACGGGGCACAGCGGCTCCTCGAGCAGGCGATGGCGACAGCGGAGTATCGCGAGGGCGTCAGCGCCTTGCGAGAAAAACGTGTGCCTTTCTTCGAGTGACTCCTGACACGCTGATTTGACGGCAAAGGCGTACAGTTTCACCATGGAGACCGGACATCTCAACCCCCCTTTGACGCGCCGCCTGCCCGGCCTGGCCGTTGCCGCAATTGCGTCACTCGGCGCAGGGGCAGTGCATGCTGCTGCGGTCGGCGTACATGCCGAGCACCCTCGGCTGGCGCAACTGTTCGTCATAGTGGCCGCAGCCCAGTTGGCTGGAGGCCTGTGGGCTCTGGTGCGTCCCACCCGACTGGCCGCGTGGGTGGTAGCCGGCGTCAATGCAGTGGCGGTCGGAGGTTGGCTGGTCACACGGCTCACCGGCGTCTCGTGGATCGCCGGGTTGGAGGTTCGTGAGGCTGCGCAGTTCGCCGATACTGCGTGTGCATTGTTGGGCGCCGTCGCTGTGGGTGCCGCTGTCAGTGCCTGCCTCGTTGGCTGGCGTCCCTCGCACCCGACTCGCATCGCGATGCCCTCGCTGCTCGTCGCTGCTCTCGCCGTCCCAGCAATGTGGACCGGCGGCACGCATGTTCATTCGCATAGCGAAGCTGGTCATGCGGCCACGGTCGACCCAATTACCGGCGACACAGTCCACGAGGACCACGCGGCCGACGCAGAGACTGGCGAAACAGTTCACGAGGATCACAGCACCGCCGTCGACCCGGTCACCGGCGACACCGTCGCACACGATCACAGCACCGACCCTGTTGCAGCGGCCGGCTGGCCACGCCCGTGGAACCCTTCCACCGGTATCGATCTGTCGGGTGTACCCGGCGTCACCACCGAGCAGCAGCTACGTGCCGATCAGCTCATCAAGGACACCCTCAAGGACCTTCCCAAGTGGGCAACCACTGCCGCCGCGATTGCCGACGGCTATCAGAGCATCGGTGACGCGGGCACCGGCGTCGAGCACTACATCAAGAACTCGCTCATCGAAGACGACGTCATGCTCGACCCAACCCAACCCGAGTCTCTCGTGTACCAGGTCGACGGCGACAAGCGCACCCTGACTGGTGCAATGTTCATCGCCAGCGCACGCCCGACGGACGATCCCGAGATCGTCGACTTCGCCGGCCCGTTGATGACGTGGCACAACCACGGCAATCTGTGCTGGGCCCTCGTCGACAGTGTCGCCAAGGTCGTCGGCATCACCGACGCCAATGGCGTGTGCGCCAACGGCGTCAACACTGGCGGTGCCAACCCGATGGTGCACGTGTGGATCGCATCGCACGAGTGCGGTCCTTTCGCCGCGCTGGAGGGTGTCGGTGCCGGGCAAGCGTCGGTCAGCGAAGCCGAGCGCGTCGACAAGTGCAGCTCCCACGACGACCATGCGACGGTCACGGCAAAACCGAAGCCCTATGACCCGACGCAACCGATCGACCTGTCGGGAACGCCAGGGGTCACCCCAGAACAGCAGGCCGCCGCCGAGAACCTCATCGCCATCACCGTGATACGCCTCCCGCAGTGGAGTGACTACAAGGTTGCCGAGGCCGCCGGCTTCAACAGCATCGGCGACGGCATCACCGGAGTCGAGCACTTCATCAACTGGGACTGGATCAACGACGACGTCGTACTGAACCCGGATTTCCCCGAAAGCCTTGTGTACGTTCCGCAGCCTGACGGTTCCAAGAAGCTGGTCAGTGCGATGTTCATGTTGCCCGACAGCGTTGCGTTGGCCGATGCGCCCAACATTGGTGGAGCGCTGATGCAATGGCACATCCACGACAATCTGTGCTTCACCAAGGACCCGAAGGCCGCCAGGATCGGCAGTGTGACTTCGTCGGGTGGCACCTGCCCGCCCGGGCTGGTCAAGTTCCTCCCAGCGGCCATGATCCATGTCTGGATCACCCCGCACCCGTGTGGCCCGTTCGCCGCACTCGAAGGGGTGGGCGCGGGCCAGATCGCCGCTGGCGAAGAGCGCCTCTGCGACACCGCCCACGGATCGCACTAGTCACCGCTCAGCGCACAGCGCACACAAAGTCTTCGAGGGTTTCGGTGACCTGGGGTGCACTCGAAACCCTCGGGATCGGCGCTAACGGCGCGGCTCGCTGCATCGCGGAATCGGCTACGGCAGCTCTAGCACCGTGACGAGACCGGTGCTGCCGTCCACGCGCACGCGGGCACCATTCGGAATACGTCGCGTTGCCCCCGTGGCGCTGATCACGCACGGAATACCCAGCTCGCGGCTGACGATGATCGCGTGGCTCAGCGGTGCCCCCACGTCCACGACCACCGCTGCGGCAGGCACGAACAGTGGTGTCCAGGATGGGTCGGTGATGGGAGCGATCAGAATGTCGCCGGGCTCCAACGCAAACGGATCATTCGAGTCCAGCACCACCCGCGCGATGCCCTCCGCCTGCCCGGGGCAGCCGGACATGCCGGCAAGAACGTCGCCCGCAGCAAGCATGCTGGCGCTGGCTGCATCGCGACGCGGCCACGTGTCGGGCCCGTCGGTGCGGCCGACAAAGACGAAAGGCGGCTCCAGCTGTTCCAGCCGCATGTACTCGGCACGGCGTTGCCGCACGGTGGCGGCCATTGATCCGGGGGCGGCGAGGAAGGCCGGCATCTCGTCCTTGGTGACGAACCCGAAGTCCTCGATCTCGTCGAACACTCCCGCCTCCACCATCCGTCGCCCGATCTCTCGCATCGCGATGCGCATCTCGTGCACGACGCGGATGTTGTTGGTCTTCGTTCGTTCTCGGCCGGGCAGCCACGCCTTCGAGCAGCCGATCGCAGCTGCCAGCTGACCGTGCGTGGCAGCATCGCCCTCCACCATCGCCAACAGCTCGGCCGATGCAAGTTCGCGTTCGGCGGCGCGTTCCGCATGATGGCCAGCAGGGTTGGCGCTGTCGGGCGAGATACGCATCCGGTCGATCGCTGCGAGTGCGAGCGCCGGCCTGGTCTCCCAGCTGGCAGACCGGGACTCCCACTCGTTGGGCCCACGGCTTCCATACTCGTAGAGGAACTCGGCGAACGCAGTATCGAACTCGGCAGAGCCCAGCGGCAGTCGCGACAACGCCCACATCGCATGGCTCGGCTCGGCGGAGTCCACGTCGCCGATGCCGGCGATGATCGACATGATCAGGTCGGGGCGGCCAACCGCAGTGGCGACGGCGCTGATGGCGCCCACGGGCACCGTCGCCATGTACGTCGTGAACAGGTGCTGGCCGAACATCCGACGGTGCAATGGCACCATCTCCAAGAAGCGCTCCCACAATTCCTCGAGGCTGAGCGCGGTCATGTCCGGGCGGTTCGCGCGCAGCGACTTGGTGAGGAGGCGCTCCTCGGTCAGCTCGTTGAGATCGCTGAGGCGCTGTTGCGAGAACACCCAGCCGAAGGTTGCGCCGATCTTTTCGCTGAGCTCCGGGCGCACATCGCCTTCCATTTGCTCGTATGGCGGGATACCCGGCTGCGCACCGAAGAACTGCTCGTCCATCATCTTCCATGACAGACCAGGGGCCCGCTCGCCGAAGAGGCGAATGAGCGACGCGTTCAGGTAGCAGTAACCGCCCTGTACACCGAGCTGGCAGAAGTCGCCCTCCGGAAATTCATCGGCATCGAACGCACCCATTCGCACCCACGCATCGCGCCAGCCGAGCTCGGCCTCGAACAGCGCCGACGAGCTGGTCAGCGGGGTCACGGGGTCTGGGAACACCTCCCCCACGTTCGCCCGCGTGTAGATCGGAAAGCGTTCCGACAGCGATGTGTCCGTCACGTAGTACTTGTCGCCCATGGCGGTCCCCCCAGACATTCCCCAACACCTTCAACTCGTCGGGCGGATGTTAGTCACACCCTCGCATTCACCTGGACCGCGCCACTTCCGGTATTCGCTGCGATCATGCAGGTATGAGTGTTGTTGAAGACCGGACCTGGGCTGCGTTCACCGAAGAAGGCCCGTGGACATTGCGGCGCGATGCCATTCGCTGGTTGCCGCTCGCTGCCGATCTTCGCACGCGCGCGCAGGCGGAAGTGCCTGCACTCACCAAGCCAGGTCGGGTCCCGCCTGGCCGACGGGTCGTGCGAGTGGTGCGGGTGCTCTCCGGTGCGCTGGTGCCGTGGATGGTGCGCAAGAAGCGCGGCAGCTACGCGACTCCCGAAGCCAGCCGCGCCGAGATCTCTCTGCGCCTACGACGCGGCGCCGAACAACTGGGGCCGACGTACATCAAGCTCGGGCAGATCATTTCCAGCGGCGAAGGGCTCTTCCCCGCCGAACTGGTCAACGAGTTCAAGAAGTGCCGCGATCAGGTGCCGGCCGAACCTTTCGACACGGTGCGCCTGGTGGTCGAGGCCGACCTGGGTGCCCGACTGGAGGATGTGTTCGCCAGCTTCGACCGCGCTCCGCTCGCCGCCGCCTCCATCGCGCAGGTGCATGCGGCAACCCTGCTCACCGGTGAGGAAGTGGTCGTCAAGGTGCAGCGGCCCAGCGTCGCGCTCTTGGTGCGCAAGGATCTGCGGGTGATGGCGTGGCTGGCGCCGTTCCTGGTGGGTCGCATTCCCATCGCCTCGCTTGCCAACCCGCCAGCGCTGGTGGAGCTGTTCGCGGAGACGATCGTGGAGGAGCTGGACTTCCGCATGGAGGCAGCCAACATGATCGACGTGGCGGCAATGCTGCACGAGCTGGGCAACCACGGCTACGTGGTCCCGCGGCCGCACCCCACGCTGGTCACTCGACGCGTGTTGGTGATGCAGAAACTGCAGGGCTTCAACTTCGACGACGTGGTCGGCATGCAGAACGCCGGCATCGACACCGAGGATGTCGTACGTACCGCCATGGTCGCGCTGATGGAGGGTGCCATGGTCTACGGCATCTTTCACGGCGACCTGCACGGTGGGAACCTGTTCGTCCTACCTGACGGACGCACGGCCCTGCTCGACTTCGGCATCGTCGGTCGGCTCACCGGCGAGCGCCGGCTGGCCTTCCTGCGGATGATGCTGGGCGCGACGACCAACGACGTGAAGGGCCAGATGGCTGCGATGCGCGACCTTGGCGCGCTGCCCGCCGACACGGACCTCGAGGCCGTGATCAAGGATCTACGCCTGGACCAGCCAACGGTCGACCCCACCACGCTCAGCGGTGAGGAGCTGGTGGCCGAAGTGCAGCGCGTCGTCAAGGCCTTGATGGGCTACGGAGCCAAGCTGCCCAAGGAACTGATGCTCTACGTCAAGAACATGGTCTTCCTCGACGGCGCGATCGCTCGCCTTGCTCCCGACCTCGATCTGCTCGGTGAAATCGGCAAGATCTCGATGATGTTTGCCGAGCGCCACGGTGAGCGACTGGCCAACGAACTGGGCATCGACCACACCGCAGTTGCCATCAACATGGATGGGGTGAAGGCAGGCCTCGGCGTCGACAACGACACCGACGCGCTCACCTACCGCGAACTGCAGGCACGCCGCGAGCTCATCCAGAAGCGCATGCGCGACCACGTCGGCAAGTAACGTCGCCAAACGTGCGTCTTGTCGTAGCCCGTTGCACTGTCGACTATCGAGGTCGGCTCGATGCCCACCTTCCCGAGGCCGTCCGCCTGATCATGCTCAAGGCCGATGGCTGCGTGGCCATCCATGCCGACGGCGGTGCATACAAGCCGCTCAACTGGATGAATGCACCCAACACGCTGGTCGACAACGGCGGCCACTGGAGGGTGACCAACCCGAAGGGCGAGGAGCTGGTGATCACCCTGCTTGAGGTGCTCACCGAGACGGCGCACGAGTTCGGCGACGACCCTGGCCTGCAGAAAGACGGAGTGGAAGCACACCTGCAGGTCTTGCTGGCAGCGTCGCCGCACGCAATCGAGGAGGGCCTCACACTGGTTCGTCGGGAGTACCCGACCGCAATCGGCCCGATCGATCTGGTCTGTCGCGATGCGGGCGGCAAGGTGGTAGCGATCGAAGTGAAGCGGCGCGGTGACATCGACGGCGTCGAGCAACTCGCCCGCTACATCGAGCGACTGCACTTGGATTCGTCGCTGGGCAGCGTCCGCGGGGTGTTCGTTGCGCAGAGCGTGAAACCACAGGCAAAGGTGCTCGCCGAGGCTCGCGGGTTCACGGTCGTCGAAGTCGACTACGACGAGCTGCGCGGCATGAAGCCCGACGAGCTACGCCTGTTCTGACGGCCCGGTAGCGTCTCGGCGATGCGTTCGGTCCGCGGAGTTGCTCAGCACTATGACTGGGGTGACCCAGCAGCCATCCCACACATCCTCGGTGTGCCTGCGGATGGGCAACCATGGGCGGAGTGGTGGCTGGGCACACACCCGTCTGCACCGTCACTGCTCGACGACGGTGCTCCCCTGTCGTCGGTTGCCGGCGACCTGCCGTATCTGCTGAAGTTGCTGGCCGCTGCGCACCCGCTGTCGCTGCAGACCCATCCCGACGCGGCGACTGCCGCCGCTGGATTCGCACGCCAGGAGGCGGCCGGCATCGCGCTCAGCGATCCGCGACGCATCTATCGCGATCCGTTCGCCAAGCCCGAGCTGCTGTGTGCACTCACCCCATTCGACACCCTGTGTGGGTTCCGTCCCGTGGCGGCGACCGAGGCGTTGCTGCGCGACATCGGCGCCGACCAGGCAGCATCCGTGTTGCGCGACGGCGGCCTCGCGGCAGTGGTGGCCGACCTCTACCTCGGCGCGCTCGACGCAACGACGATCGTTGCCGCCTGCGCGACGCACCGCTCGCCTGAGGCCTCGCTCGTCACCCGACTTGACGTGCTCTACCCCAACGAGCCGAGCGTGGCCGTCACGCTGCTGTTGAATCGAGTGTTGCTGCAGCCCGGAGAGGCCATTTTCCTCGGCCCGGGAAATCTGCACGCGTACCTCCACGGAGTAGGTGTCGAGGTCATGGGCGCCAGCGACAACGTGGTGCGCGGTGGCCTCACCTCCAAGCACAACGACGTACCTGAGTTGCTGGCGGTGCTGCGTTACGAAGAGCTGGCGGACCCGGTCGTTCGAGCCGTCGAGGTCGAACCGAATCGATGGTGCTACTCCACACCCGAAGCTCCGTTCGGGCTGTGGCGCTTCGAGGTCGCCGACCGCATGTCGCACACCTCGCAGGGAGGCGAGCTGCTGTTGTGCACGAGCGGCGAGCTCGGCCCGCTTCCTCACGGCGAGTCTGCCTATCTCGCCGCCAACGAAACGGTCGTCCTCGAGGGCCCCAGCACGGTCTTTCGAGTCGCCATCCCCAACCCCACCGCCACCGTTTGAAGCCTTTCGTTCGCCTGGCGATCAAACTGCTCAAACGCACGGGGTCGGGGTTGGCTAGAGGCGGATCACTGCGTCGAGCGCGAGGTCGAGCAGGCGATCGCGGGCGCCGGCCTGCTTCTCCCAATTGCGATGGTCCCAGTCGGCAGCACTCACATCGTCACCGGCGTACAGCAACTGCGCGTACGTCGCTCCACGGAACGCGGCGCAGGCAAACATGGCCGACACTTCCATGTCGACGGCCAGGCAGCCTTGCTCACGGCGTCGGGCCACCTTCGCCGGTGTCTCGCGGAAGAACGCATCGGTGGTCCACACCAGTCCACGATCGTGCGGCACACCGGCCTCGGTGAGCACTTCGTCGATGGCTGCCAATGCTCGCGGATGCGGGACGACTTCGACATCCGCCGGCGCGTAGTGATAGCTCGTGCCTTCGTCGCGTACTGCCCCGGTAGGGATGATGACGTGGCCGACATCGAAGCCGGCCTTCACGATGCCCGCGCCGCCGCAGCCGATGAGCTGGGTGGCGCCGAGCGCGATCACGACCTCCAGCGAGGTCACCGCCGCCGGCGCACCGACCCCTGGGCTGACCAGAGCCACCGGTACGCCACGGTGCTCTATCACGCAGATGGGATGATCGCCGTGCTCGAACGGCACCTGATGCACCGGCTCGATGCCGGCGGTTCGCTCACGAACAACGTTGCCGAACCAGCACATCACAGCGTGCTGCGGGAACCCGAGCAGCGCGCGGTGGATACTTGGGTTGATGACTGCGTCGGGCGACGAATCGAACTCGAACAACGGCGAAGGATGCGACCCTGGCCAGAGGGACGTCACGTCAGCCGCCGCTGACTGTGCGGCGGATCTCGACGATCTTCTCCTGCGAGTGGTTGGCGTCGTCGCCCTGGTCGCCCAGCATCTTCGCCCGGTCCTTGGCGGCCTCACGCTCGGCGATGGTGGTGTCCACCCTGGCCAGCGCAGCCTCGGTGCCGTGCTCGTGGATGAACTCCGCCCACTCCACCAGCGCCTCCACCATCTCGTCCTCGGGAACGACAGCAACGTTGCGGCCCTTCACGAACAGGTGCCCGCGCTTGTTGCCAGCAGCGATACCAAGGTCTGCCTCACGCGCTTCGCCGGGGCCGTTGACGACGCAGCCCATGACGGCCACCTGCAGCGGAATCTTGCGATCGCCGAAGGCCGCCATCGCTCGGTTGGCGATATCGATGACATCGACCTCCGCCCGCCCGCACGACGGGCAGGCGATGAGGTCGACGTTCTTGCGCTCACGCAAGCCGAGCGCCTCCAACAGCTGGCGGCCGGCGCGAGCTTCCTCCACCGGGTCAGCGGTGAGGCTGTACCGAATGGTGTCGCCGATGCCCTCCAGCAACAGTGTGGCGATGCCGGCAGTGGCCTTCAGCAGCCCGGCGGGGGGCGGACCGGCCTCTGTCACGCCGAGGTGCAGCGGGGCGTCGGTGACGTCGCTGAGCTGGCGGTACGACTCCACCATCATCGGGACATTGGAGGCCTTGACGCTGATCTTGTAGTCGGTGAAGCCGACCTCGTCGAAATACGCAATCTCCTTGAGCGCGCTCTCCACCATTGCCTCTGGCTTCAGGCCGTCGTACTTCTCGTAGAGGGCAGGGTCCAACGAACCGCCATTGACGCCGATACGAATCGGCAGCCCTCGGTCCTTCGCCTCGACGGCAACGGCCTTGATGTGCTCGGGCCGGCGGATGTTGCCCGGGTTCAGCCGCAGGCCGTGCACCCCGGCTTCCATCGCAGCCAGCGCCATCTTGTACTGGTGATGGATGTCGGCGATGATCGGGATCGGCGAGCGCGGCACTATCTGCGCCAGCCCTTCGGCAGCTTCCGCTTCGTTGCAGGTGCAGCGGACGATGTCGCAGCCAGCAGCAGCGAGCGCATAGATCTGCTGCAGCGTGCCCTCGACGTCGGCCGTTTTGGTGATGGTCATCGACTGCACCGTGATGGGTGCGCCGCCGCCGATGGGCACCTTGCCCACGAAGAGTTGCCGAGTGTTGCGTCGTTCGAAGCTCACCCGTCCAGTGTGCCATCTCCCGCCGCCACCGCGACGTCCAGCTAGTTCTTCGCGATGTCGAGATAGAGGCCGGTGAGGAACATGAACGCGAGCAGCGCAATGCAGACGGCCGCGACAGGCATCAGCTTGTTGACGTCGGCGTAGTAGCGGCGGCCCTTGCGCGACCGCAGCCGCTCGTAGGTTGCGATTGCGGCGTGCCCACCGTCGAGCGGTAGCAGCGGGAACATGTTGATCACGCCGAGCACCAGGTTGATATTGGCGAGGAAGACCAGCATGCCGGCCCATCCATCGAAGGTACCAACGTCGGAGCTGACGTTCGTGGCGCCGACGATGGTGCCCGGGCGAGTGGCAGGGTCGTTGTTCGTGCCGACGAGGTGGCCAAAGACGTTCACGGGATTGATCACTTTGGCGATGGCCACGGTGGCCTGACCAACGCCGATGGCCAGCTCTTTCGGGCCTTCGACAATTGCTGTTCTCAGTGACATCGGGACGCGATCGACCGACGAATAGTTGATGCCGAGGAAGGCTTTCACCACACCCTCGGGTGCATTCGTATTCTGCGCCAGCGTTGCCTGCAGTATCAACGGCGTACCGTCACGAACAATCGCGAGATCCACCTGATCGCCGGGCTGATGATCGAGTGTCAGCACGTCGGCTACCTCCGACTCTTTGGTGACCGCAGTGCCGTCAACGGACAGCAACACATCGCCGGCCTGTAGCCCCGCGATTGCTGCCGGCGAATCGGTGGTGATCGCTTGGATTGTCACCTTGCCGGACTGAGCCACCTGGCCCGCGGTCGAGTACACCGCGACGACGAGTACGAGCGCAATGATGGCGTGCATCGCCGAGCCGGCGGTGATGACCCACATGCGCCGGGCATATGTTCCCTGGCGGTAGGTGTACGGCTCGTCCTCCGGCGCAACCTCATCGACATTCGTCATCCCGATGATCTTCACGAAACCACCGAGCGGGTACGCACGCACGCCGTACTCGACGCCACCCTTCGTCACACTCCACAAGCGCGGCCCGAAACCGATGAAGTACTGCGTGACCTTCATGCCACTCTTGCGAGCCGTCCAGTAGTGGCCCAGCTCGTGCAACATCACCGAGATCAGCAGCGCAATCACGAACACCAGTCGCCAGGGGCTGCTGATGTACAGCAGCACGAAGAGAGCCAACCATGCGAGAACCCCCAGCATGGTCGTCTGCACACTCGCCTGCGGAACCTTTTCGGGCGCCTGAGTGCCGCCGGAGACGACCTCGACCTTCATCCGTTCGAAGCGGCCGGGCCGAGCGTCGCTGCCGGTGCCGCTATCGGTGTCGTTTTCGGTGTCATGAGTCATGTGGGAAGGACCTCCTGGGCCACCTGGCGCGCGCGGGCGTCGGCAGCGATGATGTCGTCGATGGTGTGATCGGCACTTGGCTCGTATCGCTGGAGCGCGGCGTCGTTGACTTCTGCGATTTGGTGCCAGCGCAGCCGACCTGCGAGGAAGGCCTCGACCGCAACTTCGTTGGCGGCGCTCAGCCAGGCGGGGGCAGTGCCGCCGATGCGCCCGGCTTCGTAGGCAAGCGAGAGACAGCGGAACGTTGCGGTGTCGGGAGCCTCGAAGTCGAGGCGCCCCAGATGTGTCCAATCGATGCGACCGAACGGGGTGGCGATGCGAGCCGGATACGCAAGCGCATACCCGATGGGCAACCGCATGTCGGGCATCGAGAGCTGCGCGATGGTGCTGCCGTCGGTGAACTCGGCCATCGAGTGCACGATGCTCTGCGGGTGCACCACCACCTCGATGCAGTCATAGGGGGTGCCGAACAGCTCGTGCGCCTCGATGACTTCCAGGCCCTTGTTCATCAGGGTGCTGGAGTCGATGGTGATCTTCGGACCCATCTTCCAGGTCGGGTGTGCCAGCGCCTCGTCGACTCCGACGTTGGCCAGCTCGCCGGGCGTACGGCCGCGGAACGGGCCGCCGCTGGCGGTCAGCACGATGCGGCTGACTTCGCGGTCGTTGAACGCGGATGACCGCAGGCATTGGTGCACTGCACAGTGCTCGCTGTCCACCGGCACCAATTCCGCACCCGGCGTGGCCCGCAATGGCTGCACCACCGGAGCGCCCGCGATCAGGCTTTCCTTGTTGGCAAGGGCGAGGCGCTTGCCGGCAGCCAACGTGCGTACGGTGACCTGAAGCCCGGCGAACCCGACAACGCCGTTGATCACGACATCCGCAACGTCGACGAGGTCGGCAAAGTCGACCACGACCTCCGCGAATGGCAGCGCAGCAGCGACTTCGGCATGCTTGGAGGGGTCGGCAACTGCAACCACCTTCGGGCGGAATTCGAGCGCCTGCTCGATGAGCACGGCAATCGAGGAGCCCACACCGAGCGCGACCACTTCATAACGGCCAGCTTCGGCACGTACGACATCAAGTGTCTGCGTTCCGATGGAACCGGAGCTACCGGCAATGGCAACACGTACTGCGGTCATGACAGGTGAAAGTCTCGCAGCCAGCGCCGGCTGATGCACCGCGGTGCGGCTGTGACGATGGTGACCAGTTGAACGGCAGTGGCTAGAACGGCAGTGGCTAGTGGTCGGTCGCAAGAATGGTGACGTCGACCGTCGGTACCGCTCAGGAGCGCTCTGGTTGCGGCCGCCGGGAGCGCACATACAGGGCATGCAGGTCTCATCGGTCTCCACAGGTCTCGCCTCGTCCTTCAACGTCTGTGGCACACCACAAAAGTACGTTCGTCTGTGGTGTGCCACAGAACCCGC
>JBBQMG010000100.1:0-15603 GCA_038328705.1 Acidimicrobiales bacterium
TTCGCCGACCGGACTGCCTTGGTGGTCAGCGCCCTCGACCTGTGGGAACAGCTCGGCACACTGGACATCATCGAACGATTGCAACGGGTACGCGACCCCAAAGCGCGACTGCGGGCACTGTTCGCAACAGCGTTCGGCGACATCTTCCGCTCGGTCCTCGACGGCTATGTAGCTGCGCGCGGAACGCTGCCGCCGGCAGGTCCTCACTGGTTCGTGTTCATGATCGGCGGATGGCTGGGGTTCACGCGCCGAAACATCGTGCGTTGCCTCGCCGGCGGCGAGGCGGCGAACGGTCCTGATCTTGCGCTGTGCCATGAGGAGGTCCGCAACGGCTTGCACGGCCTGCCCGACATGTTCGGCCGACTCCCCGAGCTCGAGGACCTGCTCGTATGACGGTGGCCGAGCGTGGAGCGGTTCGTCGAGTGGCTCGGCGTCGCGCCTGTGGACTCGGGTCTGCGAGGCTACGTCCATGCGCTATCGACGACTGGGCCGGACCGCTCTCCAGGTCAGTGAGCTGTGCCTCGGCACGATGAACTTCGGGCCGCAGACGCCCGAGGACGAGTCGTTCGCGATCATGGACCGCGCCGTTGAGCTCGGGATCAACTTCTTCGACACCGCGAATCGTTACGGCGGTGACAAGGGCGCCGGTGCCACTGAGTCGATCATCGGACGCTGGTTCGCCCAGGGCGGCGGCCGGCGGGACAAGATCGTCCTGGCGACGAAGCTGTTCGGAGCAATGTCCGAGTGGCCGAATGACGGCCGACTCTCAGCGCGCCACATCCGCATGGCCTGCGAGGAGAGCCTGCGGCGGATGCAGACCGACCACATCGACCTCTACCAGATGCACCACGTTGACCGGACGGCGCCGTGGGAGGAGGTCTGGCAGGCGATGGACACCTTGATCCAGCAGGGCAAGATCACCTATGTCGGCAGCAGCAACTTCGCCGGCTGGCACATCGCCCGAGCCAACGAGGCTGCAGCCCGCCTCCACACGCTCGGCCTGGTCAGCGAGCAGAGCCATTACAACCTCCTGGTGCGGACCGTCGAACTCGAGGTGCTACCGGCGTGTCGCGAGTACGGCGTCGGCGTCATTCCATGGAGCCCGCTGTCGAGCGGGCTACTCGGCGGCGTGCTGGGCGACTCGGACCGCGCTCGTCGCCAATCCCCTCAATCGTTGAAGCGGATCGACACGCTGCGCCCGCAGCTGGAGCGGTGGGAGAGGCTGTGCGCTGATCTCGATGAGGAGCCGGCAGCCGTGGCGTTGGCATGGCTCCTCGCCCAAGATGGCGTCACCTGCCCGATCATCGGCCCGCGCACGGTTGGCCAACTCGACGGCGCGTCGCTGCGCTCCCTCGAGGTCACGCTTGCTCCCGACACGCTGACAGCGATCGACGCCATCTTCCCGGGCCCCGGCGGCACCGCGCCAGAAGCGTACGCCTGGTAGCCGTTTCAACCTTGGCGAGCGCTGCCGTGACTGTGTGACTCAGCCGTGGCTCCCCCCTCGGGCGATCGGTGGAGGTCCCACATCATTCGACTCAGTCGAGGTGGTGGGCTGTGTCGGCGAACATCTGCTCCCCTGATTTCGCAGCGCCCCGGCGACCGTCACACATCGCCGGCTATGGGACAGCGCCGACGCGCCGATGTGGTTTGGGACGTCACCGACAACGCCGGCGTCATTCTGGGCCGCGCGTCATGCGCCGCTTCGCGTAACTCCGCAGCGCCATCAAGATCATCAACCAGGCAGCTATGCGTCGCTTGAAAGCAAACGGAGCGCCGCGATGAAAGACGTCGAATCTGAAATCCATCCAACGAGGAGTTGGATCACGAGCAACGAGGCGTCGTGGTTGCTTCTTGGCAGATCGTCACCGATGGCTTCGGCCGTGCAGTCTTCGAGAAGCAAACAGTGGTAGTTCCGGAACATTGCATCCTTGATCGTGGACTCGACACACACACTCGTGGTGCAACCTGTGAACACCAGATACTTGATCCCCCAAGCCTTCAAGATCTCATCCAGTTCAGTCTCGAAGAAGCGGCTGAAGCGATGCTCGTAGACGACCGTGTCGCCGTCCATCGGGGCCAGTTCATCGATGATGTCCGTGCTCCAGGTGTCACGAACCAGAATCCGACTGGCCGAACCATCGGGAGCAGTCACATGGTCACCTGTGCGCATCGGAACGTGCTTCAGCCAGTTCGGCGCATCGGGTGCGCCAGCATCGGAGAGGTCGGATCGGAACGCCATCTTCAGGTACACGATCTCAATCCCCGCGCCACGAGCGACTGTCAGGACATCACGAGTCGGGGCGACCGTTGCCTGGATGCCAGACAAGTCGATCCCCGCTAGCCCGAACATGCCCTCGCAATGACCAAAGTCGTTTTGCATGTCCACGAAACAGTCGGCAAGTTCGTGGACACCCAACTGATCGAGCACTACGACAGCAGTTCGACTGATATCGAGACCGAACGGCTCAGGCCGGGCAGGCACCGTGATCTTGTCAACTTTCAGATTCATGACGCTGCCCCCGTCCCACGCGCAGCTCCGAAGATTGGTGCTGCAAGGAAAAATGCATAGTGCCCGAATGGGAGATGCATGTGCAGCGCCTGCGGCCAGCTCTGCGCTACTTCGGCATCTGACCAAGCGGTTCAGCTGAACCGATCACAGCGCGAACCGCAATCTCGCCGCCACCGACGGTCACAATCTCGACCCGTGAGCCAGGTAGCGGATGGTGGTAATTCCGCAATTCTCATTCTGAGGCACACCACAGACGAACGTACTTCTGTGGTGTGCCACAGACGCTGAAGGACGCAGCGAGACCCGCACCAAATGCCCGAATTGGTCGCGTGAGCCAGACCCATGGGGCCAGTAGGTGGCAGGGCAAACGTTGCCTGACGCGGCGCTAGGACTCTGTTGAAGGTTGCGCAACAGCGTTCTAAGCTCACGTCGTGCGCTCCCCGGATCGGCCGTTGGGGTCCGGCTTCCGGGCGTTGTTCCTCGGATCGTTGATCTCCAACACGGGCGACGGGATCCGTCTCGCCGCGCTGCCGCTGCTCGCGGCGCAGCTGACCTCGTCGCCGGTGCTCGTGAGCGCGGTCACAGCCGCGCAGTTCCTGCCCTGGGTGTCGGTCGCCCCGCTGGGCGGCGCGTTGGTCGATCGCCATGATCGTCGGCGAATGATCCTGGTCGCGCAGGCGTGGCGCGGGGTCGTGATGCTGGCCCTCGCCGGGTTGGTCGAGAGCGAGGTGGTTGCGATTTGGCACCTCTGTGTGGTTGCTTTCGTGATCACGGCGGGCGAGATTCTGGTCGACCCATCGGTCGTCGCGCTCGTGCCGACCTTGGTCGACGACGAGCAGCTCGGCTCTGCGAACGGCCGCATCGCAAGTGTCGAGGTGGTGACCAACGACTTCGCCGGCGGACCGGTCGGTGCGACTGCATTCGGCGTCGCACCGTGGCTTCCGTTCCTGTTGGACGCCGGCAGCTACCTCGCCTCACTCGTTCCGTTCCGTCGGCTTCCTAGCGAGTCCCCTCCGTCGGAGGATCCGGGCCCACAAGCAGAGCGGCCGAGCTTGCTCTCCGATGCTGCCGAGGGCATCCGATTCCTCAGGCGGCACCCCGTCCTCGGGCCGGTCACTGCCGCAACGACGGTGTACTACCTCGGCGCCGCCGCCGGGTTCAGCCTCCTTGTCCTGCTCGTCCTCGACAGCGCTGGCCGGCCGGCATGGTCGTTCGGAGTCGTGATCGCCTGCGGGGCCGTCGGCGCGTTCATCGGGACGCTGCTCGGCGGCAGGCTCGCACGACGTTTCGGCGCGCGCGCCGTCTTGGCGATTTCCACGCTCCTCGAGGGGCTGGCGCTCGCTGCCATGGCGCTGTCCGCATCGGTCCCTGTCCTGGCCGCAGTCTGGTTTTTCGGTGGGTTGCCCGCCGGAGTTCGAATCCCCGTGGCCCGATCGCTGCAGCAGCGCCTCACCCCTAATCGCCTGCTCGGCCGTGTCAACGTCTCGGCTCGAATGTTCACCCGCGGCATCATCGTCGTCGGGGCGCTCGCCAGTGGCGCCCTCGCCACCGCCATCGGTCTCCGCTGGACCTTCGCTGTGGGAGGTGCCATCGAGCTCATCTCGGCGGCCCTGATGTGGCGTGCGCTTCGCGTTGCCCGCTAGCTCAGCCTGGTGGCAGCTCACCACTGCGGTCGGTGATGTACCGGAATCGGGTCAGTCCTCGTCGAACTTCACGTTGATCTTCGCCATCTCGATCGGGTTCGCCTCGATCCAGGCGACTTGGGCAGGCGAGTTGCTTCGTCAAGGTCAACTTCGAACGCCGAGTACCCGGGGCAGAGTTCGTCGGCCAGTTGGAGGTACAGAGCCCGTTGCGCCGCTATGTCTTGCTCATTGACATTCTCGGTGGCCATCAATCGCCCATCACTGATCACAATGGTTTCGATTCCGCGCTGGACATCGTCGAACACCTTTTTCAGCCGGTCTGGTGTGTCACGAACCACTGCACCATGTGCTCTGGCACACGAAGCGAGTTGGCCGAGTCGCGCCTGCAGCGACGGATCAGCCAGCGCGGTTCGTTCCCAGGTACCGGCCATCTCGTTCACCATGTTGTTGGCATACGCGTCCGCGGTGGTCATGCCGACCATCGAGTTGATGGTCGATTGCCGGCATCCGCCACCACCGTCGCCCTCTCCGAGAAATGCCGCCTCATACGAACCAGGTTCACGCATCGGCGGAATCTCCGAGTCACTGTCGTACGGATTGCCGACGTACTCGAACCCCAACCCCACCATGCATCGACCGGTCGCCGAGTCGAGCGCGCCGCGAAGAGTTTGCTGTACTCGGTCGACCGCTGGAAGCGACGCTCGGGATGCAGACGCCAGTCCTCGACGGCCGCCGCCGAGGTTGTTGTAGCCAACTGGCTTGAGGTAGAGGTCACGACGTCGCCGGACGTTGTGCACAGCGGGGTTGTCCGCTTCGGAGCACGCGACGGTTGCCCGCCATGGGCGAAAGTTGGCGTTGGCTGCTGGTGAGCAGACCGCGTCGGCGTTCCGCAAGACCGTCGACGATGTTGTTTCGGAGGCGCGTACCGACGATGGTCTGGCACGCCTGGAACGTCAACGACGTCAGGCTCGGCTGCGCTGGTGGTTGGACGCCGACGGGATGTGGAACCTTGCCGGGCGGTTCGACCCCGCGACGGGGGTGCGCATGGAAGGCCGGCTACGGAATCGGATCAACCGCATTCGTGCGGGTGGGCTACCCGATTCGGTGCGGGTGGGCTACCCGACACCTGCCCCACAGACCCTGTCGACATGCAACAACCCCTCGCTGCGCTCGCTCTCGCCGACCTGCTCGGTGTGCGCGACACCGACAGCGGCTGCGACGACGCAGCCAACGAAACCGAGGGTGCCTCCGACGGCGGCTCCGGCCCGCGACCTTCCGGAAGTGGTGGCGGCAACAGCGCAGGTGGTGGCGGCAGCGGTGGTTCAGGTGGTGGTGGGGTGCCGGACGCGACGGTCATCTCGACGAACGCACACTGCGCGAGGGCCGATCCCGCTCGGGCAGCGTGGTCGACATCGGGCTCGGCACGTTCGGGCTGCCCATCGAGACGATCCGACGCTGGGCATGCATCGGCACCATCACACCTGTCGTCGTCTCCGCAGACGGCACACGGCTGCTGCTCGGCCACGAAACACGCTTGGCGAACGCCGTCCAGCGGCGCGCGCTGCGGGTGCTCTACCGGTCCTGCGCGTTGTGTGACACGGCATTCGATATGTGCCAGATCCATCACGTCGGCTGGTACTCGCTCGGCGGGTACACCGACATAAGAAACTTGCTGCCGCTGTGTTCCCGGCATCACCATTTGGTCCACCAGGGCGGCTGGGTGCTGCACTGGCACCCGACCGCACACTCACCGTCACCACACCAGGCCACAACATCTCCGTGCACCCACCACCCAACACATGGGCCGCCTGATGGCGGGCGAGTACGGTCCGGGCATGGCCGATGATGTCACCCACTACGACGCCGTCGAGGCGTACTGCGATCAGCTCAGTTACTTGCCCGGCGAGGGCGTGGGTCTGCACGTCTGGTGCGCCACCGATTCATACGACGTGGAGGTACGACGCTGGGGCGCGCCGGGCCAGCCGGTCTGGGCGCAGGCGGGACTGGAGGGGGTGGCGCACCACACGCCCGACGACGCGGACTCGAATGGGTGCAGGTGGCCGGTGGCGCTGACAATTCCTGTGGGCGACGACTGGGCCAGTGGCATGTACCTCGTCATGCTGAATGCTCACGGGGCACCGCCCGACAGGGCGACCGGTTACGCCATGTTCGTCGTGCGTGCACACATCGCGGCCCGCGCATCGGGTAACCCGCTGCTGGTGATCGCCACCAACACGTACAACGCGTACAACAACTGGGGCGGACGCAGCCTGTACACCGGCGGGCATCAGGTCAGCTTCGACCGGCCCTTCGGGCGCGGCATGTTGCTGCGCGAGCGCACCGAACGCGACGACCGCAAAAGTCGGCCGACACGCCCGGGCGAACAGCCAGACGTCGACGGCGAGGTGTACCAGGCGTACCGCAAGGCCCACGGCTACCCGGGCTACATGAGCTCGGCAGGCTGGTTCACGTACGAGCGCCGGTTCGTGGAGTGGGCCGAAGCCAAGGACATCGCGCTCGACTACGCGGTATCCAGCGACTTGGAGCGCGACCCGTCGGTGGTGGGCGGCTACCGGCTGGTGATGGGCGTCGGTCACGACGAGTACTGGTCGGCGGCGCAGCGCGACACGATCGAGGCACATGTCGCTGGTGGCGGCAACTATGCCAGCCTCTCGGGTAACACCATGTTCTGGCAGGTGCGGCTCACCGACGAGGCCCGCACGATGACGGCACACAAGTATTCGGCGCACCGCAATGACCCTGTGTTGGGCACCGCCCGCGAAGGCGAGATGACCGGCATGTGGTGCGACCCGGTGGTGGGCCGGCCCGAGTGGCGCTTCCTGGGCGCCGGTTCCGCGTATGGCCTGTACAGCCGGTTCGGCCAGGCCACTCCTCGCGCCAGCGGTGGCTTCACCGTCTACCGCGACGATCACTGGCTGTTCGCCGGCACCAGCCTGCGCTATGGCGACCAACTCGGCTCATCGTTGGGTGCCGTTGGCTACGAGACAGTCGGTGTACGGCTGGGCCTCGACGAGTTCGGGCTGCCCGTAGCCATTCACGCCGACGCGGCACCACACACCGAGGTGGTCGCTTTCGCTCCCGCATCGAGCCTGGGCGAAGGCGAGTACCCGGCGTCCGTCGCCGCCAGCTCCGACCAGTGCGATCTCGAGTTCGTCGCCGAGCGCCTGTACGGCGACATCAGCGCAGACTCGATCGCGAGGGTGCGCCACGGCAACGCCGTCATGTTGACCTGCAAGCCGGCTGGCGGCACCGGCGGAACCGTCGCCACCATCGGCTCCACCGACTGGGTCTACGCGCTCGATGACGCTGCCGTCAGCCAAGTCACCAGCAACGTCATCACACGACTCAACGGCTGACCGCGCGCACGCACCACGAGCTACGCAGGCATCGCGTCGCCGAAGTTGATGGCCATGTCGCGGGCCGTCAGCATCGTGTCGCAATCCAGCGGCACCGTCTTTTGGCGGGAGCTGACTTGACTGAGGGGAACGAATTTCACCGTCGGCGGATCGAGCGCGACCATGATGCCGTTCTCACCCTCGTCCAACGCCCGCACCGCGGCTGCACCAAAGCGCAGGCCCAACAAGCGGTCGAAGGAGGTCGGCGTGCCACCGCGCAGCAGGTGGCCAAGAACGACGGTGCGAGCTTCCTTGCCGGTCAGCGCCTCCAGCTCGGCCGCCACCTTCTCGCCGACGCCGCCCAACCGCTCGGCCTGACCGACCGCTTTACCCATCACCGACACCGTGCCACCCCTAGGGCGAGCCCCTTCCGCAACCACGACAATCGAGAACTTCGAGCCGCGCCCCTCTCGCTGGCGGATGGTGGCGGCCACCGGCTCCAGATCGTACGGGATCTCCGGAATCAAGATCGCATGCGCACCGCAGGCAACCCCCGCATTGAGGGCAATCCAGCCGGCGTAGCGACCCATCACTTCCACCACGAACACCCGCCCATGCGAGGTAGCCGTTGAGAACAGGCGGTCAATGCATTCCGAGGCAAAACTGACCGCAGTGTCGAAGCCGAAGGTGGCGGACGTGCCTACCAGATCGTTGTCGATGGTCTTGGGCACGCCGATGACCCGCAGCCCCGCGAGATGGAGGTGATTGGCGATGGTCAACGAGCCGTCACCGCCGATCGTGATCAGCGCGTCGATGCCCTGCTGGTCGAACATGGCCAGCAACTCAGGGGTACGGTCGACCTCCACCCAGCTGCCATCGGGCTGCTGGGTCGGGTAGGCAATCGGGTTGCCGCGGTTGGTGGTTCCGAGAATGGTGCCGCCGTGGTGAACGATGCCGCGCACGTCCTCGCGGCCGAGGTTCATCAAGCCGCCCTTGGGGTATAGCTCGGGCCGGAAGAGGCCATTGAAGCCGTCACGAATGCCGACGACTTCCCATCCGCGATTCAGCGAAGCCAGCGTCGCCGCTCGAATGACGGCGTTCAGGCCAGGCGCATCGCCGCCCCCGGTTGAGATGGCGATACGGCGAATCGATGAACTCATGTCTGCGACCCTAATTGCCGGCGGTCAATACTCGCTCCGTTTCGGATCAGTTCAGGCCGTGATAGCCGTCGGTCCGTTGATCAGACAGAACTCGTTGCCTTCCGGATCAGCCATCACCTGGAAGCCGCCCAACTCGTCGTACACGACCTCGCCACATCGAGTGCCGCCGGCGGCGATCGTCGCAATCGCGGCCTCCTCCAGGTCGCCGACATCGACGTCGAGATGCACCCTATTCTTCACCGACTTCGCTTCAGGAACCATTTGAAACGAGACGGTGAGGCCCGTCGGCGGTTCGAGCGCGACCCACTCGTGGCTCTGGCGCACGATGTAGCCCCCGAGCACTCGCTGCCAGAACTCGGCCAGCCGCACCGGGTCGTGACAGTCGATGACGATCTCGTCGAGGCGACCGATCACTCGTTCTCACCCAATGACGATTCACCCAATGACGATCTCGCCCGACCGAAGACGAAGAAGGCATCGAGGTACGGCGCCGCATCAGCCGACCAGGTGTACGCATTCATCTCCGCCACCGTGCGCCGGCCAAGGCGGGCGCGAAACCATTCGAAGTCGCTCGCCGCGACCTCGACCGGCGGCAACCCGGCCGCGGTGACTGCCTCGGCAAAGCCGTTGCGCAGGGACGGCGCGGCCCACTCCAGGAACTCCGCTGGCACAGCGGCCGGCAGGCCCATGGCATGTCGCAGGTCGGCCTCATGTGTGTGGATGTCCATGACAGCAGCAGATGCCGCCTCGCCTGCGGGCGACGACAGAAAGCCCTCGATCAGTGGACCGGTCTGCTCCCACCCCGCTATCAGTTCGGCAAGGGTTCGGCCCGCGCCCCGGGCGACCTGGGCGGCGGTCCACGCTTCGCCCGGCGCTCCCTCCATGTTGCCGGTGCTCGCGTCGGCCGCGATGCCCGACAGGTGCGCGATCACGCAGTGCACTGACCAGTCCGGCGTTGCGGGCACGGGCAGCGTCGGGTCGACATCGTCACCAGCGACCAGCTGTGTGATTCGCTCGCGTGCCGCCTTGTACGTCTCCCCGAGATCAATTGTCATGCGGGGCAGCGTAGAACGGTGGCGTAGTCTTGGCTAGATGTCGGACGAAGTCTCGCCTACCCCCGGGCCAGCGGCACAACAGCCGGCCACCCGCGCCATCACGGCCGGGCGCGGGCACAGTGGCCACTCACTTGCCCCTGCACTGTGGGCCAGCAGCGTGTGGGAGTCCACCGACATGCACGATGCTCGTCGCCGCGCCACCGGCGTGCGCTCGGGCGAGTTCTACGGCCGCTACGCCAATCCAACGGTTGCCTCCTTCGAAGACGCTGTCGCCGCTCTCGAAGGTGCTGAGTCGTCACTGGCCTTCGCCAGCGGCATGGGCGCCATCAGCACCATCGTGCTCGCACTGTGCGGTCAGGGCAGCCACATCGTCGCACAGCGCCAGCTGTACTCGGCCACCCTTGCGTTTCTTCAGGGGCCGTGCGCCCGGTTCGGTATCGAGGTCACGTTCATCGATGGCACCGAGCCCGGCGCCTTTGCCGCCGCAGTACGCCCCGGCTGCACGATGTTGGCCATCGCCGAGACCCCCTCGAACCCGCTGCTCGAACTGGTCGATCTCGACGAGTTGGGCGCCCTTCGCGGCCCCATCACGCTGGTCGATTCCACGTTCGCCACACCCCTCGGCCAGCAACCGTTCGCGCACGGCGTGCACCTGTCGCTGCACTCCGCCACGAAGGGCATCGCCGGCCACAACGATGCCACCCTCGGCGTGGTCAGCGGTGAGCGCGACCTCCTGAACGAGATCTGGAGCTACAGCGTGTTGCACGGTGCCACTCCGTCGCCGTTCGATGCGCTCAATGCCCTACGCGGCATCCGCACACTCGGCGTGCGCACCAACCATCAGTCGGCCAGCGCGTTGCACCTCGCCGAGGAACTGCAGCGCCATCCGGCAGTCGCCGCTGTGCACTATCCGGGTCTCTCCACGCACCCGCAGCACGACCTGGCCAAGCGGCAGATGCGCCAGTTCGGCACCGTGCTGGCCATTGATCTGGCCGGCGGTATCGCCGCCGCCGAGCACCTGCTCAGCCACGTCGGGCTGGTCCGCGTGGCCACCTCGTTGGGTGGTCCCGAGACGCTGGTGTGTCACCCACGCACCACCACGCACGCCAGCCTCACCGACGAGGAAGCCACCCAGCAGGGTGTCTCCGGCGGCCTACTGCGCCTGTCCATCGGCCTGGAAGACCCGTCGGATCTTCTCGCCGACCTGCTCGCCGCACTGCCCAGCTGAGTCCACGCGATGGCACGGGTACTGCTGCTGCATGGCCTCGGTGGCACCGCTGCCACGATGCAACCGCTGGTCGACAGCTTGATGGGGGCCGGCCACACGGTCCACACCACAACGCTTCCCGGCCACGGCACCGTGCCTGAAGCGCTGGCGGGTGTCGGCTGGTCGGACTGGATGTGCGCCGCACAGGAGTGGGCAGCCGACGTGATCATCGGGCAATCGATGGGTGCGTCGCTCGCTCTGGCTGTCGCCGCAGAAGGCGACTGCCGGGCCGTGGTGGCGATCAACCCGCCGGTGCCAGACCCAGATGCTTTCGACGGACTGGAGTGGCGCCAGTCCTGCGGTCACGACTGGGTCGACGGACCACCCCTTGCAGCCGGCGAGGTTGGGTACACGCGCCTGCCCATCGCAGCACTCCTGGCGATGACCAACGGTGTACTGGCGACCGACCTCAGCGCGGTGACCTGCCCGGTACTGCTCGTCACCAGCGCGCTCGATGATGTCGTGGACCCGGCAGGAGCGGACATCGTCGCCTCCGGCCTCGGCGGACCCGCCACTCGGGTGGCGCTCCGCCACAGCGGCCACGTTGCAACACTTGGGCCTGACCTCGATGAGCTGCTGGTTGTCGTCGCTGAGTTCATCACCCGCTCCGTCACGGACTCGATCACGACTGACTAAGTCAGATCTGGGTCACGCGGCGGACGTACAGTTCGCCGTATGCGCAACCGTTCACGGGTCGGCCTCGCCGCCATCCTTCTCATCGCCGCGTGCAGTGACGATGGATCGTCGTCGTCCGACACCGCCGCCGACACCACCACGGCCGGAACCGAGATCGCCACGACCACCACCGAGGCGGTGCCGGGCTACTCGGCCGACATCACACGCACCGAGTTCGGCATCCCGCACATCGTCGCCGACGACTGGGGCAGTCTTGGTTTCGGCCAGGGCTACGCCTACTCACAGGATCGCGCCTGCACATTGTTGGACCAGATCCTCAAGGTGCGCGGCGAGCGGTCGAAGTGGTTCGGACCAGGAGAGAACGACGCCAACATCAACTCCGACTTCGCCTATCGCCACCTCCACCTGTGGGACGACGCTGACGAGCGCTTCGGCAACCAGTCGCAACGAGTCAGCGAGATGGTCACCGGCTACGTAGCCGGCTTCAACGCAGCGCTCGGTGCCGAGGGCGCCCACGGCTGGTGTGCCGGCGAAGATTGGGTGCAACCGATCACGACCACCGATCTGTACGCAAACCTCAACGACATCACGGTCTTTGCCAGCGCTGGCAACCTGATCGATCCCATCGCCACCGCGCAACCGCCCGACACCAGCGCGGTGGAGCCGACCGACACCATTCCCGCCACCGACGACACGAACCCGGGCACGTCACCCGGCACGACACCCGGCACGACATCCGATACGACAACGACGTTGGGCAGTAACGGCTGGGCCATCGGCAGCGCCGGCAGCGAGACGGGCGATGGCATGTTGATCGCCAACCCGCACTTCCCGTGGGAGGGCGAGAAGCGCCTGTGGGAGAGCCAACTGACCCTGACCACCGGCGAGCTGAATGTCTACGGCGTTGGCCTGACCGGCGTGCCCGGCGTGCTGATCGGCTTCAACGATGCAGTCGCGTGGACGCACACCGTCAGCGCGGGGTACCGCATGACGCTGTACCAACTGGCACTCACCCCCGGCGACCCGACCAGCTTCACCTACGGCACCGCCGCCGAGATCGCCGCCGGTACTGCCGCCGCCGAGCAGATGACGTCCGAGGACATCAGCGTGGACGTGTTGCTCGCCGACGGCACCTACGACACCCGGACTCGCACGATGTACAACAGCCACTACGGCCCGATGTTGAACCTGCCCTTCGGCTGGACCGACACCACCGCGTACACGATGCGCGACGCCAACATCGACAACACCGACATCCTGGAACAGTTCTTCGGGATGGACACGGCCACCAGCATGGATGAGTTCATCGACGCCCATCGCACCGCCAACGGCATCCCGTGGGTGAACACGATCGCCACCTCCGCCGACGGTCGCGTCTGGTACGCCGACACAGCAGCGACACCCAACCTGTCGCCCGAGGCAATCGCTGCGTGGCAGACCGAGGTGTACGTCGGCGGCCTGGCAAAAACGGTGCTGGACAACGGGGCGATCCTGCTGAAGGGCAGCGACTCGATGAACGAGTGGGTCGACGATCCGGCGGCCACGCGACCGGGCATCCTGCCATTCGATCAGCAGCCGCAGCTCGAACGGGACGACTACGTGTTCAACGCCAACGACTCGCACTGGTTGGCAAACCCGGCTCAGTTGCTAACCGGCTACTCCCCACTCACCGGCCCCGAGGGTGTCGCACAATCGAGCCGCTCACGCGAGAACGCGTTCCTGCTCGCCGACCCGTCGCTGCGTGGCGACGATGGCAGGTTCAATCTGGAGGAGTTGCAGGCTGCGTGGTTCAGCAACCGCGGCTTGCATGCCGACCTGCTGCGCGATCAGGTGGTCAAGGCCTGCGATGAACAGAAGGTCGTACTGGTGGAAGGACTGCCCTTCGACATCACACCTGCGTGCGACACGCTACGCAACTGGGATGGCCGCCTGAACAACGATTCCAAGGGCGCTGTTCTGTGGCGCGAGTTTCTCATCGGCTTCACCCAGGAGGATCGCAGCACGGCCGGCAACCTCTACTCGGTGCCGTTCGATCCGGCGGACCCGGTGGGCACGCCCAACACGATCGCCCAGAAGACCGTCACGATCAGCAACAACCTCGCAGCCGCGATGATGGCGTTGGAATCGCAGGGCTGGGCGATCGACATCGCGCTGGGCGACGTGCAGTACGACGGCCGTGCGATCGACGAGCGCATTTCCATCCCAGGGGGGACCAACCTGGAAGGCGCAATCTCCATCGTCGATTGCTGCAGCGGCGCCAACACATTCGCCCCCAGGGGCGACCCCGGCGACAACATCGACGGCCGCTACTTCACCAGCAACGGCTACCCGGTGACCTTCGGCAACAGCTTCGTGATGGCCTTGGAGTTCAGTCCCGACGGCCCGCAGGCGCGAGCCATTCTCACGTACGGCCAACCCGACGACCCGACCGACCCGAACTTCACGGCGCAGACCAAGGTCTACTCCCGCAAGAGCCTGCGCGATGTGCTGTTCACTCCGGACGAAGTAAGGGCCGGCGCGGTGGGCGACACCATCACTGTGTCAGGGGAACGTGGTTGACCCCTGGTCCTTGTCACGGACCTTGGCGTCAGATTGTCCCTTGGTCGAACACGAACACATCCGAACTTGCGTTGCTGTCACTCGCGATCAGGTTGGTGGCGCTCGATTCGAAGGTGATGTAACGCCCGTCGGACGACATTGCCGAAGAGCTGGACCCGAGGTTGGCTTGGACGCCAGCCGGGCCAACGCTCACACGAGTCGTCGTGCTGGCGGTGCGGTCGAACACGAACACATCTGATTTGGCGTTCGTATCACCAGCAACCAGGTTGCTCGCGTCGGACTCGAAGGTGATGTAACGCCCGTCAGCCGAAATCGCTGGGTTGTAGCAGTCGCTGTCGGCTTGGGCGCCGGCCGGGGCGACGGACACGCGGGTTGCGGCGCTTGTGGTGCGGTCGAACACGAACGCATCTGATTTGGCGTTGGTATCACCAGCAACGAGGTCGCTGGCAAGTGATTCGAAAGCGACGTAACGCCCGTCAGCCGAAATCGCCGGTTCGATGGAGTCGCCGTTGGCTTGGGCACCGGCCGGGCCGACAGACACGCGGGTGGTAGCACTGGTGCTGCGGTCGAACACGAACACATCTGATTTCGCGTTGGTATCGCCGGCGACCAGGTTGCTGGCATCCGAGCGGAAGGCGACGAGACGCCCATCAGCAGAAATCGCCGGTTCGTACGAACCGTTGTCGGCTTGGAGGCCGGCTGGACCGACACTCACACGGGTCGTCGTACTGGTCGTGCGGTCGAACACGAACACATCGCTTGTTGCGTTGGTATCGCCAGTGACCAAGTTGCTGGCAATCGAACGGAAGGCGATATAACGCCCGTCAGCAGAAATCTGCTGACCATTGCGGGAGTCGCCGTTGGCCTGGACTCCGGCGGGGCCGACACTGACACGGGTAGTGGTACTGGTGGTGCGGTCGAACACGAACACATCGGATTTCGCATTGGTATCGCCAGTGACCAGGTTGGTGGCATCCGAGGAGTAGGTGATGAAACGCCCGTCAGCCGAAATCGCTGGATAGGTGGATTCGTTGTCGGCTTGGAGGCCGGCTGGGCCGACACTCACACGCGTAGTAACACTGTTGGTGCGGTCGAACACGAACACATCCGCTTTCGCGTTGGTGTCACCGGCGACCAAATTGCTGGCAATCGAACGGAAGGCGACGTAGCGCCCGTCAGCCGAAATCGCCGGATCGAGGGAGTAGCCAAAGGTTTGCAGGCCATCTGGACCGACGCTGGCACGCGCCGGGTTCGGCGACGACATCTGGGTCGTGGTTGGGAACCAACCCAACACATCGACCAACAGGTTCGTGGTCCCACTGTCATTGAAAATGCTGACCTTGCCATCCGCGCCCAACGGCACGATCACCATGTTCGGAACCGTCACCCCCACCCGCAAATTCAAATTCGACGCAGTC